>NZ_JBQSXN010000048.1:0-24044 GCF_052378235.1 Psychrobacter sp. AOP3-A1-26 | reverse complement strand
CATTTAACAATATTTTCAAAAGTAATTTTGGCTCTTCTTACCATCGCTTCTTCTGTTGCAAATCCAATATGCGGAAGTAGGACGACATTCGGCGCATCTAGAATTGGGTAATCTGCAGGAATTGGCGGCTCTATATCTACTCTATCTAAACCTGCGCCAGCGATAGTCCCATTGCGCAGTGCTTCTGCTAATGCATCATTATCAACAATCGGGCCCACAGCCGTGTTGATTAAAAATGAACTGGCTTTCATCAATTCAAGCTTATCTTTATCAATTAAGTGTTTAGTTTCATCCGTCAGTGGCGTATGAATAGTAACAATATCACTGCTCTTTAAGACTTCATCTAACGATTTATATTCTACCCCTTTACTTATCAAGGCTGGCTTTTCACTTCGGTTATAAGCGATGACTTTACAGCCGAAAGCTAATCCTAATTCAGCGACGGCACCACCTATGTCGCCAGTCCCTAAGACTCCCAAAGTCTTGCCTTTTAAATCACTCTGTCTGTAACCATTCTTTGTACCTCCGTCTCTAACGATTGTCTCTAAAGGTACAATATTACGTAGCAGTGAAATGATTAGCCCAAAAGTGATTTCTGCGACAGAATTGGTACTGTAACCCGCAGCGTTTGAAACTTTAATTCCCTTTTCTTTACACTTTTCTAAATCAATATGATTATAGCCGGTGAAGGCGACTGAAATATATTTTAATTTTTCTGCAGTGTCGATCACTTCACCACTCAGTGGTGTATTAGCGAGCACTAAAATCTCTGCATCTTTGATCCTTATCTTAAGGGTCTCATCATCTAACTTGCCATCGTTATATACCACTAATTTATGGCCATTATCCGTTAAAGATTTTGATATTACATTTAACTCTTCATCACTAATTCCTAGCGACTCTAAGATTACAATTTCCATTTTTTATCTGTCCTTGATCTTTTATAGTTACCTTGAATGTTACTGTTAAATTATTAGCTAAGGGTATCATTATTCAGGCATGCTCTCATATGACCATTGCTAATGACGTTACTAATAGGTATGGCTGATACCGTTTTGGTTATAGAACTCAGTAAGGCTATATGCTTAGCGTTACAGTAACGGCCCTTAAGTTAGCCCAAACCTCGATATTAAGCAAGCCACCTGAGTATTGCTACAATTAGTAAGGATGAGCTAAATATAGCACTACATATTGAAGTGAAATTGTTTGCTATTATTAAAAACAGGCTTAAACAGTAAAACATCATGCAGTTGTGTAATGACAAGTGATGCAGGAAGATGTAACGTAAGTCAATTCGGGGGCTGTAGTGGATTGAGGTAATGCGAGGTTATGTCTAAATACAATGATTGGTGCGCCCACCACGCAACGACTCAGGTTGTTAAATCCTTTGTTAGCAAGGGTTAGGGGAGAGAGGTAATTTATTTTTAACAACAAATTTAACAACTTGTATAACACTATCAATTTGTCATCCGCTCAATCTAAGCATAAAAGCGCTTCTAATAAACAAACGCTTTTATGCTTAGATTGAGCAGGGAACTTGATAAGCCAAGACGTCGCAGATGGGTTCTTACTTGCTGCATCAGTGGTAATAAAGTCACTTGATTCATCGTATAACACCAGCGCTTTTGGTCTAGCGCCTTGTGGGGAGCCACCAATAACGATAAGCTCGGCTAATATGTCACTGTCTTGACCTGATAAAATGGTTTGATTGGCCGCCGCAAGCTTGGCTAAAGTCAGCTCACTCATGTCAATGACATTAGCAGATAAGTCATGCTGAGGCTCGAAACTAAGTGCCCCCATCGCAGAGTCGCCAATATAAGCTAAGCGATCTAAAACATTGACTGGCGCAGTATTAGAGCTTGTTCTTCGAAAGAACCTATCCATGAGTAGCATGCTCCAACCATCAGGCAAGCTATCAGACAAAAGGCCGCATAGATAATGACTTGACGCATGACTGCCATAATAGGGCGCCGCGCGTAATGGCATCTCTATGGGTGATAGCTCAAGCCCATCTGCTAGCCAGGCTGCATCATAGCCAAATACAGGGCGACGTGCATCCATCGTCAGTTGACCAATAAGGCGCTTTGCATCAAAGCCTCGATAGTAAACATTGACAACAGATATTGGTTGATACATAGAGCTACTTACCGCTTTTGTTGGAGGCGCGCAAACGTGGATTTTGCTTGGCGATAATATCTTCGATACTTGTCGGTGTGATATCAAATAACTCGGCAAAATGATTAATCATGCCAAGTGCGATAGCGAGCCGAATCAGGTTGTCTAGCGTACCGCCATGACCCGCCTCAATACGAGCAACCGTACTGACTCCGATACCTGCTTTTTCTGCTAAAGCGGCTTGTGTTAGGTTTAGTACTAATCGCTGCGTTTTTAGGCGTTCGCCCAAAATATCTGCAATCTCGCTTGGCGTATAGAAATCGAATCTTATATTCATATCAATTACTAACCAATCAAATTAGATGTTTTATGGGTTATAATATCATTTAATGCATCGAATATGAACGATTAAAAAAAACCTTCATAAATAGTTGATTTTTTAAATAGCAAGCTGGCAAGCGCACAAGCTATCGTCAATGACAGCAGCATTGATACCAGTGTATGACTAAAAAAGTGATCGCCAAACATCATTTTATATAGACCCATCGTCCAGCCTAAAACAGTCACTACTTCAACTATCCTATAGCGATATTTGTGCAGACTAGGTAAAAACGCTAAGCCACATAAAGAAAAGCCTGCGCTGGCATGGGCGGCTGGGAAGCATTTGGCATCGGTTTTAGCAATTATATTTTGCCAAAGGTTTAGATAGGGTAAGTCCTCGCCGAAGAGCGTTAAATGATTGGGGCAACTGACATGAGTAATCCCTTTTAATAGCGCAATAGTAGAAGGTACTACGATGAGAATAATCAGTAGACCTCTTGCATAAGTCATTGCTAGCCCTCGTAACTCCGTCAGTGGAAGTCAATGAACTGGTACTTTTGCAAGAGGTCTAATATAAAAAGAGCGCCCTTGAGCGCTCTTTTTAATTGTTCTGGATGTTTATAGCAGGTCCTGTCTATAAGACTACTGTGATACAGTATCCTTTGCAGGCAGTGCATAAGCGATTACTGAGTCGCCAGTCTTAGTCCCTGTATAGCGATGTCCACCAGCCACTACAACCAGATATTGACGACCGTCACGACCTAAATAGGTAGCAGGTGTAGACTGAACGCTCGCTGGCAGACGCGCACGCTATATCTCATTACCATTAGCAAGATCGTAGCCACGCACATAATAATCGACCGTTCTGGATAAAATGCGACGCCGCCTGCGGTAATGATGGGTCCGCCGATACCTGGCACGCCAGTTTTAAACGGTAGAGGGACGGGTACCATATCGCGTACAGTACCATTAACGCGGCGATAAACATTAAGTCAACGCCCTGAACTTAACCCCAAGGTGGCTGCTGACATGGTAAACTGAACCGCCCACCAGAATTCAAATTATCACCCTAAGGTATTAATAAATAAAGGGTTTACTGATTTGGTTGATAAAAATACTGTATATGATTAAAGTGATAGAGTAAAATGATGTTTTCTTAAAGTATATAAACAGATTACGAGCTTGAATTTAACTATAGCTTACTATTCGATAAATTCAAAAATCTGAGAAAATGGTGTGATCTTTACCTACTACAGTCCCTAAATATATCATCGATATTTAAAAAGCGTACCCACATCGTGAATACGCTAAAAGCTATAATAATTATAAAATAAGAATATCTGAATGAAAATAGAGTTTAAGTCATATTTAGGTTGTTATAGATGTATCTAAAGTAACTGGTTTCACGTTGCTCTTTTTACTATCTACTGCTGCATTCAAATTTACAAGGAAAATAGCAGTGGCTGCAATTATTCCTGGTATGGCGATAAACAAAAAGTTTGTCTGATGGCTTAGTTCAAGTGTAAGTAGCGCACCAGTTAGAATAGGTCCTACAATAGCACCAATGCGACCGATGCCAGATGCCCAACCCATTGCTGTCGTACGTACAGCTGTAGGGTAGTATTGAGCAACAAAAGTATAAAGTAAAATCTGAGAACCAATAGTAGTAGCGCCTGCAATCGCGATAAGGGTGTATAGCACTACCTGGGGACTATTATAACCAAGCAATATCAACGCTACGGCGCCTAAAGCAAACATAGTAGCCAAGACGGGTTTAAGATGAAACTTATCAGCCAGTACGCCGCCGCCGATAGCACCCACCATACCACCAATATTGAGCGCAAATAAGAACAGCATGCTAGCGCCTAGTGAATAACCCGCTTGAATCATTAGTTTTGGCAACCAACTGGCAAGTGCGTATACCATCAGTAGGCACATGAAGAAAGCGACCCAAAACATAATAGTAGTGAAAGCTCTATTTTTCAGAAACAGAGCTTTAATTGGTGCGTCATCGCCTTTAGTTGGCTCATCTAACAATAGACCGGTAGAAGTGGTAATCGTTGCTTGTGGCGCCAGTTTTTGAACGATGACTTTGGCTTCCTTATCTCGCTTCTCTTTTACCAAATACATCAAAGATTCAGGCAGCATCTTCCAAATTATTGGCAGGAGTAGCATTGGGATACCAGCGATATAAAACATAATCTCCCATCCATAATCTACAACCAAAAACGAGCCCAGTAACGCGGATGCCATGCCACCAATAGCATAGCCACTGAACATTACAGCCACTAAGGTACTGCGAATGCGTTTTGGCGCATATTCGGAGGTTAGGGCCACACAGATTGGCATCACGCCACCGATACCTAAGCCTGCAATAAAGCGCAAGGCGGCAAATTGCATTGGACCACTAGCAAAAGCACCAGAAAATGTAAAGCTACTGAACAAGCCAACACAAATCATGATAGTTTTTTTACGTCCAATCTTGTCTGAGAGAGTCCCAAAAATCATGGCGCCAAACATCATGCCAAAAAGTGCAGCACTGGCAAGAAATCCTGCTTGTACAGCAGTTAACGACCATTCTTCCATGAGTAGCGGTAGTGCCACACCATAAATAATAAGATCATAGCCATCAAAGATAATAATCAATAAGCACCAGAACAATACTTTCCAGTGAAAAGGGGCAAATTTGGCTTCATCAATAACTTTATTGATGTTTAATGTGGGTGAGTCCATTCGTTTTTCTCCATGGGTAATATCCCTATAAGTCTTTATTAAGTTATTGTTTTCTCTCAAGTAAGTCAAAAACTATCTAAGTATTGATTCATACTTACAAGGTATATGGTTTTGATGAAAACTTACAAAAAGCAGTGATATGTGATAAAACACAGATAAGAAAAGCATCTCTATATCTAAAAGATATAGAGATGCTTTTCTTAAGTTGAATGAAAGATTCAAATTTTGGGTTATTAGACTATTTTTTCATGGCTAAACAATCTGGTGATGTTGCCTAGTCCTGTTGAACAATAATTTTATTGATCATGCATATATTGTTTGATTAGTTTGTTGAACTCTTCAGGCTGCTCAATATTTGAGATATGGGAAGCGTTGATAGTAGTGAGAGTAGCATTAGGGGTATGCTCTACTATATATTGACCATCAGCAACCGTTGTCACTGGATCCTCAGTGCCAGCAAGTACTGTGACAGGCACGCGGATGTTTTTTAATTGCTCGCGAGTATCAGCGACAGACAACGCTTCGCAGCAGCTGGCATAGCCTTCGCTACTGCCAGCTGCAAGAGCGCTAGACAAGACGGCGACTACATCAGGATAATCATTGATAAAACCTGCCGTGAACCAACGAACCGCTGCTGTCGAGGCGATAGGCTCTAATCCTTTCTCACGTACCAATTGCGCTCGCTCACGCCATGCGGCTTCCACTCCAATCTTGGCTGCGGTATTGCATAGCATTAAGTGATGGAAGCGGTCAGGATAGTTGATAGCTAACCATTGACCAGTCAAACCACCCATAGAGATGCCACAAAAAAACGCTTCATCTATACTTAAATGATCAAGCAAATCAATCACATCTTGCCCAAGCTGCTCCAAACTATAAGGACCTTTTGGTGTGGAGGACTTACCATGACCACGGGTGTCGTAGCAGATAATAAAATAATCATTCAGCAAGGCATCGATTTGTGGCTGCCACATATTATAGCTGGTACCCAAAGAGTTGGAAAATATTAGAGCGGGGTTGTTGCTATCACCAAAAGTGGCATAGTTCAGAGCAATTTCTTGGTTATCAAATATAGGCATGCTGATCTTCCTTATTTATAAGTAGAAAGTTAAAGGCGTATATAGTTATGAGTACTATGCTTGATAATCAATCCGTTCAATAATCATTGCAATACCTTGTCCAACACCAATACACATCGAGCAAATTGCATAACGCTTTTCATTATGTTCAAGTTGATTAAGTGCCGTTAAGATTAATCGCGCTCCTGAAGCACCAAGTGGATGACCAAGCGCAATCGCACCGCCATTCGGATTGACACGCTCGCTATCATCAGCCAATCCTAAATCACGTGTACAAGCCAACGCTTGAGCTGCAAAAGCCTCATTTAGTTCAATAACATCCATCTCATCGAGTGATAACCCAGCTTGTTTAAGCAGTTTTTTAATGGCAGGTGCAGGTGCAAAACCCATAATACGTGGTTCAACCCCAACTGTTGTCGCTGCTACAATTCGGGCACGAGGTTTAAGGTTGAAGGCTTTAACCGCTTGCTCTGACGCCACTAAAAAAGCCGCTGCTCCATCATTGATGCCTGATGCATTACCAGCAGTGACAGTACCGTTTTCTTTGACGATGGCACGCAATTTGGTTAACTTCTCGAGCGTAGTATCAGCGCGAGGGTGCTCGTCGGTATCGACGATAACAGCCGCGCCTTTACGTTGTGGAATGATGACTGGGGTAATCTCATCTTTGAAAAATCCTGACTCTTGGGCTACAGCAGTCCGTTGTTGGCTACGTAGCGCAAGTGCATCTTGGTCAGCACGATTGACATTGAATTGCTCTGCGACATTTTCAGCGGTTTGTGGCATCGTTTCCGTACCATATAACGCATCAAGCTTTGGGTTGATAAAGCGCCAGCCCATAGTCGTGTCTTCAAGTTTGTGTGTACGGTCAAACGGTTTTTCTGATTTGCCCATTACAAATGGCGCACGGCTCATACTCTCAACACCACCTGCGATAATGAGATTAGCTTCACCAGCCTTTATAGCACGCGCGGCGATGGCTAACGCATCCATTGATGAGCCGCACAAGCGGTTAACAGTCGTTGCAGGTACTTGATAAGGTAGACCTGCTAGCAAGGACGACATACGCCCGACGTTGCGATTGTCTTCGCCACTTTGGTTAGCGCAGCCATAGATGACGTCATCGATTTGTACCCAGTCGACATTGGAGTTACGTTCTATTAACGCTTTGATTGGGATAGCACCTAAATCATCAGCACGGACTGGTGCTAAATCGCCACCGTAGCGTCCAAAAGGGGTGCGAATGGCATCGATAATATAGGCGTTGTTTAAACCAGTAGTTGAAGTAGTCATGGTGATTATCCTGAGTTTTAATTAAGAGATGCTCTTATTTAGTAGCGTCGACTAACGTCGCGCCAGTCAATGCTTGTAGATCCTCAAAGCTTATACCATCGACCATCTCAGTGACTACTAAGCCCTTATCAGTGACATCGATGACACATAGGTCAGTATAAATTCGATCAACGCAGTTTTTGCCAGTCACAGGGTAGGTAAGCTCGCTAACGATTTTAGGGTCGCCAGTCTTGGTCGTGTGGTTGGTCATCACAAAGACTTTTTTGGCGCCGACGGCTAAGTCCATAGCACCGCCAACAGCAGGTATTGCATCCTCTGCCCCAGTACTCCAGTTGGCTAAATCGCCATTGGTAGCCACTTGAAACGCGCCTAATACACAAATATCGATATGACCACCGCGCATCATGGCAAAAGAGTCGCCATGATGAAAGAAGCTACCGCCATCTAGCATGGTGACGTATTCTTTTCCAGCATTAATCAGTTCAGGGTCTTCTTCACCTTTAGTAGGTGGTGGTCCAAAAGCCAAGAGACCATTCTCTGAATGTAAAAATACATCTTGATCATCAGGTAAGTATTGGGCAATTTTGGTGGGTAAGCCGATGCCTAAATTGACGTAGGCACCATCTGGAATATCTTGTGCAGCACGCTCAGCGATTTGTTCACGGGTTAGTAAGGTATGACTCATGATGATGCTCCTTGTAATTTGCAGTATTAAGCCGTGGCGGTCGTTGCAGTACTAGCAGGCTGAATTTGTACAACATGCTGCACAAAGATACCCGGAGTAATAATGTGCTCAGGATCAAGCGCGCTAAGCTCAACCGTCTCAGAGACTTGAGCAATAGTCACATCAGCTGCCATGGCCATAATAGGACCAAAATTACGTGCCGATTTTCGATAAACTAAATTGCCCCAGCGATCTCCTTTATCTGCTTTAATTAAGGCAAAATCAGCTTTGATAGGATATTCTAAGACGTAGTCTTTACCATCTATAATACGAGTCTCTTTGCCTTCTGCGAGTAAAGTGCCAAAACCTGTTGGTGTGTATACTGCACCGAGCCCCATACCTGCTGCTTGAATACGGCAGGCCAAATTACCCTGTGGTACCAGTTCAAGCTCGATTTCGCCAGCATGATAAAGTTTATCAAAAACCCAAGAGTCGGACTGACGTGGAAAAGAACAGATAATTTTTCGCACAGCACCTGTTTCAAGTAGTTTGGCAAGACCATAATCACCATTTCCTGCGTTGTTATTAATGATAATCAAGTTTTTAATGCCCAAGTTAATCAGGCCATCGATGAGTTCAGCTGGTTGCCCTGCTGTACCGAAGCCACCAATCATAATAGTGGAGCCATCTTTAATTTGACTGAGTGCGTCAGAGATGCTTTTATCAGCTTTATTAATCATGGTTGTGTCCTATAAAAAGTCATATAATGTAGTGTCTTTAAGATTGATAAGCTGTGTACAAGTTGAATCATTCCTTTGACACTACTTAAGTTTTGTCATAAGAGGGTGACTCTTAATGTGCTTCATTGTTAGAGGCCGTTAATGAGTCCGATGATGTAGGTAGTAGACGCTTTTTGGTCAGAATATGATGAGCAATCATGCCGATAAGAATGCCCCAAAAAACAGAGCTTAATCCCAAAAAGCTCATACCCGATGCTGTCGCCAAAAATGTAATCAATGCAGAGTCTTTTTGACTATCGTCTTTCATAGCGAGCGTAATATTGGCAGAGATGGCACCAATTAAGGCCAAACCAGCCAATGCCGCGACCAACTCTTTTGGTAGAAGGCTAAATATCATTACAATACTTCCTGCAAATAAACCACCAAATAAATAAAAGATGCCATTGGCGACGCCTGCGATATAACGTTTTTCTTTTAACTCATGAGAGTCCTTACCAGTGCAAAGCGCTGCAGTAATGGCGGCAAGTACGATGGTAATACCACCAACACAAGCGACTGCTAACGATGAGAGACTGGATATGGCGACAATAGGCTTGGCTGGCGTGTCATAGCCACTTAAATTTAAAATAGCCATCCCCGGTAAAAACTGCCCAGTTAAGCTGACAAGAATTAGTGGTATAGCGAGGTTAAATGTTGAGTTCCACGACCATTCAGGTGTTATGAATGTAGGTATAGTAATCGCTAGATCAAAATCGATAGGGTTCATTTTGCCAAGTAAGATGCTTAAGATGACGCCGCACATTAGGACCCAAATCATCGTATAGCGCGGTGATAAGCGTTTAGCGAATAGGTAGCAAGCCAACATACTAAAAACAATGAATGGCATGGTATCAGTGGCTTTAAATAACTCTAACCCGAACTGAAATAAAATTCCTGCCATCATGCCAGCGGCAATACCGTTAGGAATCCATTTTAAGATTTTATCGAAGTATCCTGTTGCTCCAATGATAAATATGACAATAGCCGAGATAATATAACCAGCAATGGCTTCATTGATAGTCATCTGCGGAAATAGCGTGACTAGTAGAGCAGTGCCAGGCGCTGACCACGCAGTTATCACGGGTGTTTTATATTTGATAGATAAGTATATACCAGGAATGGCCGCACCGATTGAGACACCCCAAATCCAAGATGCCATCATGGCATCTGACACTTGCGCAGCTTGTGCGGCCTGAAAAAAGATAATTAAAGGCCCAGCATAAGATATAAGGACCGCTAAAAATCCTGCAACTGATGCAGAGAGCGACCAGTCGTTTTTTAGGGTTCGGATGACAGAGGCCATATTGCTTCCTTGCAAATCAGCATTTATCACAGAGTGACAAATTAAAGTTTACTCTTGTTATTGACGCATTATTGCGATTATCCTTCGTCGCCACCACCTACAGGAATCGTGCTACCAGTGATATAAGAAGATTCGTCTGACGCCAAAAAAGCGATAGCGTTCACTTGCTCATTGATCGTGCCATAGCGCTTCATAAAGGTGCGATCGATGGTTTGATCTACTACGGCATCCATCCAACTTTTTTCATCAGCTGTTAAAGGCTGAGTATTACGAGGAATTTTTCTAGGTGGCGCTTCAGTGCCACCGGTGGCAACTGCATTGACACGGATTCCATCGTTTGCATATTCAAAGGCAAGTGACGCTGTCATAGCATTGACGCCGCCTTTAGCCGTTGAGTAAGGGATACGGTTGATGCCGCGAGTGGCAATAGAAGACACATTAACAATGGTGCCTGACTGCTGTTCAACCATCGTTGACAATACCGCATGGCAAGACCATAAGGTTGGAAATAATGAGCGGCTGATTTCCTTTTGAATCTCTTCTTCAGAAAAGTTAATAAAAGGTTTCATCCATATCGCACCGCCGACGTTATTGACTAAAACATCAATTCGCCCGTACGTGTCGAGTGCTTTTTCAACAGCCTTCTTGGCACCCTGATACGTTTCAAGATCAACTTGGATGGCGGTGGCATCTCCGCCATTGGCGGTAATTTTAGCTAATACCTCTTCTACGAGTGGTGAGAAATCTACCATGACGATTTTACCGCCCTCACTTGCTAGACGTAAGGCAACACCACGCCCGATACCCTGGGCGGCGCCCGTAATGATACATACCTTATTATCAAATCTTTTATTCATGACGGTTTCCTAAAAATAATGCTCATCGTTTTACGCGGCAGTAATAAGTTTTAATCTAGATTACTTTTCACTTGGTGTAAATTTTTCATAGTAAAAATTACTCGGTTTTAAATTGCTGCTATCTAACCAATTACTTACCGCATCTACCATCGCTAGCGGACCACATAAATAAACATCGACATCACCATCGTTCAACCACTCATTGTCAACATGACCTGTGACATAACCTTTACGTTCATGATGGCTGTCATCACTTGCGACACAGGTACGGTAGTCAAACCAAGGGTGGTTCTGTTTTGCCTCTTCCAGTTTTTCGACTTCTATAAGATCAAAATCGTTGGTGACGCCGTAAACCATTCTGACGGGATGATGAGCACCAGACACTTCTAAGCTTTTTAGCATTGAGAGAAAAGGTGCAATACCGGTGCCACCTGCTAGAAATAGCGTTGGGCGGACAAGAGGGCGTAGATAAAAGCTACCAAATGGACCTTCAAAACCAATCTCTTGACCTATGGTCGCAGTATCAGATAAAAAAGTACTCATTTTACCGTTAGGTATATTACGTACTACAAACTCTGCATGCTTAGCGCTTGGCACTGAGCTAAACGAATAAGAGCGTGTTTCATCAGTATCAGGAATACGAATATTGACGTATTGACCCGGAAGAAATACCAAAGCATCTGAGTTGTCGACTTCGACACCAAAATGAATGGTAGATTCTGACAAGACGTTGAGCTGTTGTAGCTTACCTTTAAATGTTGACTTACCAACCTTACATGCTTCAGAAGAACTTGGTACCTTGATCACGCAGTCGCTTTCAGGAATCATCTGACAGGTAAGAACATAACCTTCAGCGGCTTCAACCTCTGTTAGTGCATCTTCGATATACATATCAGGATGCATGTCATAGCTGCCAGATTCACAATGGCAACGGCAAGTACCACAAGCACCATCTAGACAATCCACAGGAATATTAAACTTTTGACGATATGCGGCTTCGGCGACCGTTTCGTCGGCTTCACATTTGATAAAGCCTGTGATGCCGTCTTCGAACTGTAGAGCAATATTATATTCCATGAGAAATATCCCTTTTCAACACGTGGTGACTAATTAATGAATAAATAATGTTTAGACGTGATAGACGTCCATGATTTGATGAACATAGTCGTCTTTTAAGACCACATACTTATCCAAAATTTTTGGCTGGTCTGGAGTCATGTCTATTTTGTACTGAGAGTAACCCCAATAGGTATTGGTCTCGTGATAGCGAAAGGATTTGTTGATCCAGTTAAAACGTACCGTCACAATACCGTCGTTGTCTTCAATTAATTCAATATTCGATAAATTGTGCGTGGTACGAGTATCAGGAATGGTCGCTGATGAGCGTTCAGTCTCGATGCGGAAAATGCGATCTTCAAGACCACGGCGATCCGGATAGTAAATCAGCGAAATTTCTCGTTGTGGATCAGTGATTAATTGTCCATCATCATCCCAACTTGGCATCCAAAAAGGGCAGTCTTCATCATAATAAGTGAGCCATTCTTCCCATTTTTTTTCATCCAATAAACGCGCTTCACGGTATAGAAACTGTCTAATGTTTTCAATATTAACAGTTACATTTTTCATGATTGATATCCTTGTTTTTTGTCAGTTCTACAATAAATAGAGATTAATAATAAATTATTAGTCTCTATTAGCTCCGTGTAGCTGCTGCTCTTGTTCTAGAGCTTTTTTCATCTCTTCATGCCAGTAGCGATGCTGAACGGTATATAGCCCTTCGTCTTCAGTTTTGACACCACTCATTAAAGGTTTGAGGTCAATAGCGGCAGCGCCTTCATCTGCACCTTGAATCCAGTGCTCAGAGCCTCGGCACATATCGTTCCATTCGAGTTTGATGCCGTTATAGCCTTCTTGGCACGAGCGAAACTCTTCTAAGTCATCAGGTGTCGCCATACCAGTAACGTTAAAAAAGTCTTCATACTGACGAATACGTCGCGCACGAGACTCATCGCTTTCACCTTTTGGTGCGATACACCAAATGCTGACTTCAGTTTTGTCAACGGCGATAGGGCGTAACATACGAATTTGTGAGCTGAACTGATCCATGATATAGACGTTTGGATATAGACATAAGTTACGTGAACGCCCAATCATCCAGTCCGCCATGGCTTCACCGTAGTTGGCAACATAATCATCGCGATAGGCATAGTTTGGACGATCTTGTGGGTTTTCCCACTGTGTCCATAGCAACATATGACCATTTTCAAAAGAGTAGAAACCACCGCCTTGTCGACCCCATTTACCAGCGTTCATGGCTTTGATATTATCTTCTTTGACAGCTTCAGTTTCTTTACGGCGCGCGGTAGTTGCAGCATAGTTCCAATGGACGGCTGAAACATGATAGCCATCAGCACCGTTTTCGGCTTGTAGTTTCCAGTTGCCATCAAAGGTATAGGTTGAGGTGCCGCGTAGAACTTCTAAGCCCTCTGGTGACTGATTCACAATCATGTCAATAATTTTGGTTGAGCCACCAAGCCAGTCTTCGATTGATTGAACGTCATCATTTAGGCTGGCAAAGATAAAGCCTTTATAATTAGCCATCTTCACTTGCTTTAGGTCGTGTGAGCCTTCTTTATTGAAGCATTCTGGATAGCCTGCATGTCTTGGGTCTTTAACTTTCAGCAACTTGCCTGAGTTGTTAAAGGTCCAACCATGAAACGGGCAAGTGTAAGTAGCTTTATTTCCCTTTTTGTGACGGCATAACTGCGCGCCGCGGTGGGAGCAAGAGTTGATCATGCAATGCAGCTCGCCTTCTTTATTGCGGGCAAGAATAATGGGCTGACGACCAATGTAGGAGGTGTAATAGTCGTTGTTATCAGGAACTTGAGATTCATGAGCCAAATACACCCAATTGTTCTCAAAGATGTACTTCATCTCAAGCTCGAACAGCTCTTCGTTGGTGAAGGCGCTACGATGCAGACGATAAATCCCTTTTTCGCTGTTTTCTTCTAAAAAATCATCAATATTTATGTCTGATCCTTCAGGTACTAGATTGATACGCTGGCTCATGGCTGCCTTCCTTGTATAGTAACGGTGTTAAATGAGATTCGGTGTTACGCTTGATCTTGCTCAATAGGTTGTTAAATCTTAAAAGTAAATTTATGACTCTAGCTGTCATCACTACGAACAGATGATGGATGACGTAATAATGGTGTGACCTCAACGTCCATGTACGGATAGAGTGGCAGCGACATCATGATGCTATGTAGCTCTTCATTACTCTCTACATCAAAGATACTGAAGTTAGAATACTGACCTGCTATGCGCCAAATATGACGCCATTTACCTTGCTCTTGCAGCTTTTGTGATAATGCTTTTTCTGTTGCTTTAAGCTCGTTGACCTTATCGGCATCCATATCTGTTGGGATTAAGACATCCATTTTGACGTGGTATAACATAATTATTTCCTTATATTTTTGATGACTAATAACGAGTAGTTTGGTTTAGCACTTAAAGCGCTTCAGTTTGAACTTCATTAACAAGTGACGATTTTGAATAATTAGGTAATGTCGTGAGTGCTTGTTTGGCGTAGTGATAAACTTTATCGCTATCTACTTCGATGCCAAGGCCAGCGCCCGTAGGTATATTTAATCCAAAATTTTGATAATCAAGTGGCTGTACTAAGACATCTTCGGTCAATAATAATGGCCCAAAAAGCTCAGTATCAAAGTTTAAACTAGGATAAGTGGAGAACACATGAGCAGAGGCCGCCGTGCCGATAGGGCCTTCTAGCATGGTGCCACCATACAGCTCTATACCTGCTAGATGTGCCATTTTCCCAATAAGACAAGCTGCTTTTAGTCCGCCTGCTTGATTAATTTTTACCGCAAACACGTCGGCACAATGAGCGGACGCTAAATGAAAGGCATTTTGAGGATCTTGGACAATCTCATCGGCCATAATGGCAACATCAAAACGGTCAGTTAAACGTTTTAGCGCTGCTTTATTGCGCATTGAGACCGGCTGTTCTATCAAGTCGATACCGCCCGCTTGTAGTAAGCTAATACCTTTCATCGCCTCAAGCTCTGTCCATGCTTGGTTAATGTCAACCGTAATGCGGCAATCAGGTAGTGCTTGTTTAATTGCCAATACATGGGCAACGTCATCAACAATAGAGTTGCTACCAATTTTTAATTTGAAAATACGATGGTGCTTTTGCTTAATCATGCGCTTAGCTTCTGCGATATCTGTTGCTGTATCGCCGCTGGCAAGCGTCCAAGCCACTTCGATACGATCGCGGACACGGCCACCGATCAGCTCACTTACTGGTAGATTTAGGCGTTTGCCTTCGATGTCGAGTAGGGCAGTTTCAATCGCGCATTTTGCAAAGCGATTACCATTGATATGAATATTGAGCAGCTGCATGGCTTTTGCTGCGCTCGTTGGTTGTTCTTTTAATAAAAGAGGAGTGAAGTAGTTATCAATATTGGTTTTGATACTACGAGGGCTTTCTTCTGCGTAGCTTAGACCGCCAATCGTGGTTGCTTCGCCCCAACCTTCATAGCCATCTTCTGTTTGAATGTGTACCAATACTAAAACTTGTTCGTTCATAACGGTACAAGCGAGCTTATGAGCTCTTATAGTAGGTATCGGTACCAATAAAGTGTTAATTGAACGAATCATGACAGTCCCTATCGAATAAATGATGCTTTCTTATGCTTAATAAGAACTATAGATGCTGAATAACGACATGTCTAAGACCTATTTAGTTTTTTATTGATACCTTTTAGGTATTTTGATAATCGATACGCACTATGTTATGTTCTTTAGGTATCGATAACCTCGCAGTCACTTAAGGAATAATATTCAATGGAATTGAGACATTTACGCTACTTTGTGGCGGTGGCAGAGGAAAAGAGTTTTAATAAGGCAGCAGAGCGTTTGTTTATTTCACAACCTCCACTAAGCCGTCAGATAAGACAATTAGAAGAAGAGATAAATGTCACATTAATTGATAGAGACAATCGTCCGTTAAAACTTACCGAAGCTGGCGAATTTTTTTATGATCATGCTATTCAGATACTTGCAAAGTCTGAAAAATTAAAAGCTATGACAATGCGGAAGGCCAATTCTGATAACTCAATATCTATAGGTTTTGTGTCCTCAATACTCTATGGCATTTTGCCGAAAATTATTGCCCATTTTCGTACATTCTACCCAAACCTAGAAATTAAACTCCAAGAGCTTAACTCTTGGCAGCAAACGCAAGGACTAGTAGATGGTAAAATAGATGTAGGATTTGGAAGGTTATTATTTGAAGATGCTTCTATCAGAAGAATGGTTCTTAGACAAGAGAGTTTGGTTGTTGCAGTTCCTATAAACCACACCTTTATAAAGGAAGGTCGTACTAGTATTAATCTGATAGATTTAACCAGTGAAAGTTTGTTTTTGTATCCAACATCGCCACGGCCTAGCTTTATTGATTATGTGTTGGAGTTGTTTGAAGCTCGTAACTTGAAAGTCAAATATTTTACTGAAGTACGTGAGCTGCATGTTGCATTAGGGTTGGTAGCAGCTGGCGAGGGGTTGACTATTGTTCCAAAAACGCTTGAGCATTTGCGGGATCAGGAAGTAAGTTATCTTCCATTTGAAGATGGGTTATTAACCTCGCCGATTGTGATGAGTGTCAGGCATTTTGACAAATCAGAGCTATTAAAAACATTATTGGACGTGACTTATCAAGTCTATGATGAACGAGGATTTGATTATAAGCGTGAAGAGATTTGACAAGCTTCTAATACTATTAGCAGTACTTTCAAACCCCGATATTAACAGCGTCACCTAAGTAAACTATCAAACCCCAATATTAACCACGCCACCTGAGTACTTATCAAAAATTAAAAATGCTGTCAAGTTACATCAGACGGCGCTTAACAGCAATTTTTTATGCTAGGTTGTGTTGAATACATGTTTCTTTGTTCTACTGAAATTGATAATATCATACCCCAAAAATCGCTGATATTGTCACCTAAGCAGTAGAGTTCGCCTAATCTATAATTATAGACAAAAGTAAATTATTTTGTCGTTTATTACATAATTGCACCTATAGTCCTCTTAAAATCACCCTTAATATTAAACGCCTCGCCTAAGTAAAGTATTGAGTAGGAAAGATGCAGCGTTGAATGGTAGTTCTGACAGCCGAGGCACTCAAGAAATTGCAAAAAAATTACTATCACACTCTAAGCTTTTAAATCAATTTACTTGATTTTTTCTTAATAGTAAAATGAGGGCATTAGCAATAGTGTCATAAACAAAGAGATGTTGGTTATGCCAAATAAAAATATTAATTTACATGAGATTAAAGCTGAAGAGCAACGATATATTATCAGTATGCTACCGACTCAGCTATCAATAAAG
This sequence comes from Psychrobacter sp. AOP3-A1-26, assembly GCF_052378235.1. Lineage (NCBI taxonomy): Bacteria > Pseudomonadati > Pseudomonadota > Gammaproteobacteria > Moraxellales > Moraxellaceae > Psychrobacter > Psychrobacter sp. AOP3-A1-26. The sequence continues at coordinate 6,483 of NZ_JBQSXN010000048.1, read as the reverse complement.
GGAATACCTGAAAGCAAGGGCTAGGTGAAGCAGATCATAAAAAGGTTCTCTAAGATACCTAAAAAAAAGCAAGCTCAAATTGCAGATGTTTTTGATGGTTTAGCTACTACACAGGAAAAAGGTAGCATTACTAAAGAAGATATAAAACTTGTAGAGGATGAGTCGCTCAGTCACCCTTATGAGTCTTTATTGCGTTTTTTTGGCGCTGAGACCGCTAACAATTTACTTGAATATATCAAAGTCATAGACTTATGTTTAAGCCAACCACTCAATGATCAGCTTAGGGCGTGTTGAACATTCATAATTTCAACCAGAGATAAGCACAAGCAAGAGCCACCGTATTTTCATAACTTTGCTTGAGCTTATCAAATCTTGTGGCAACTGCTCTATAGTTTTCTAGTTTAGCGAAAGTGTTTTCTACTAAGTGGCGGACTTTGTACAAGTCCCAATCCATATGGCCGTTAGAGGACTTCGTGTTTCGTTTTCGAGGGATATTATCACGCGTCCCTGCTTGTTTAATATGCGCCCGCAGTGCCTCAGAATCATAACCCTTATCGGCGCATACGGTCACTGTTGCGCTCAAATCTATGTTATCAATTAAGTCTGGTGCTATCTTCACATCATGAGTGGTGCCATCTGATAAGATAAAAGTGATGGGGTTACCATGAGCATCAACGGCTAAATGAATCTTGCTCGCACGTCCTGCCACACTTTTGCTAATACCTTGTAGGTTCTCATTACCACCACTGCTATGCTGATGCGCTTTAATATGAGTACCATCGATAAACACCCATTCGAGGTCTGAATCTTTGATTAATAAAGCGAACAGTGCAATCAACTTATTACTGCGAAACCGGCGTTGATAGGCTTTGTAGATAGTATTAGGCTTACCAAAATACTCGGGTAAGTCACGCCAAGGGCAACCAACGCGCATTCGATAAAAGGTGCCTTCAACGGTTTGTCTTAGATTTCCTTTGTCATAAATATTCAGTTCTAGTAAGATAGGTATGAGGCAAGTCCAGTGTTCATCTTTGAGCATGGTACGAAGCATAGCGAACGTGATCTTTTGGTGTGAGAACTTAAAGATTAGACGTTCGCTATTTCTTTTGCCAACACTTTATCGCCAATGTTCAACACGCCCTAATGTCGTAAAATGCATATGCTTTCTTGCTACTCATACTTTGTTTTTTAATATTCTTCATTACTTAAGCTCGAAAGTCTGCTGATTAAGTCATCATATTTTAAAACTACTGCACCACATTTATAAAGCTGTAATATACTTTTAAGGTATAGTTATATACTTATAATATGTTAGCCAAGCGCTACAATATGGTTTAAATTAGGTTTAAAGTATAGACCGATAGATTTGGCTTAAAGTTTAGTCAAGGTTTTGCTTGTAAAAAACTATTAATACTTGTTTTAAGTTTAATAGCGTCTTTTTATAAAGTGTATATGTCACTTTGACAAATATAGGGAAATATTCATGGAAATCAAATCTGTAAAAATATTTGATAGCAAGGACGTACAAAATTTTTTGGTATTAGTGAGCGGACTTGAACAAGACGGCGGCAGCCCCCGTGTTAAGCAAATTTTACACCGCATTGTGTCTGATCTATTCAAAACTATTGAAGATCTAGACATCACGTCGGATGAATACTGGCAAGCAATTGGGTATCTCAACACATTAGGTCAAAGCAATGAAGCGGGTCTTTTATCACCCGGTTTGGGCTTTGATCATTTCTTAGATATGCGTATGGACGCCCAAGATGCGGCATTGGGAATTGATAATCTAACGCCACGCACTATCGAAGGACCTTTATATGTGGCAGGCGCGCCAGAATCAGTTGGTTATGCCCGCATGGATGATGGTAGCGATACTAATGGTACACCCCTAATTCTACATGGCACCGTATATAGTGCAGAAAATAAGCCTGTTCCCAATGCTAAAGTCGAAATTTGGCATTCTAATACCAAAGGATTTTATTCGCATTTTGACCCAACTGGTGAACAACAACCGTTTAATATGCGGCGTACCGTAATTACCGATGCCAACGGTCAGTATAAAGTCCGTACCATTATCCCTGCAGGTTATGGTTGTCCACCTGAGGGTCCAACACAGCAGCTTTTAAACCAACTCGGCCGTCATGGTAACCGTCCTGCTCATATTCACTATTTTGTCACGGCGCCTGATCATCGTAAACTAACCACTCAAATTAACGTCGCAGGCGACCCTTACACCTATGATGACTTTGCCTATGCCACCCGTGAAGGCTTGGTTGTCGAAGCCATTGAGTATACTAGTCCGGAAGATTTAAAAGCTTTTGATATGGAAAGTCCGTTTGCTGAAATGATATTTGATATTCATTTAAGCCCATTGGTTAATGGGGTAGATAACCAAGTGGTTGATAAAAGACCCCGTCTCCAGGGTTAAGCAGCCATCTATTATTGGAAGCTGGACTATTGTAATCAGACCATTTATCAATATTGGTCTGATTTTTTTAAATAAGTATCAAAAAATGTAGTGAAAAAAGCTATAATGAGGACGTTGTCGCCATGACTTTGCAACCGTTTGACTCGCTTTGCCGCACAATTTTAACCATTATTCCCGAATATACTGAGCAACTAGCACGCTTTCGAGCAATTACGCTCGCGGGCGATATTCCGACGGTCACTGTCGTAGGTAAGTACAATCATGGAAAAAGCCGTCTATTAAATGAACTGATGGGCGAAGATAAATTTGCAGTGGCAGATAAGAGAGAAACTACGACTTTAAACAACTATATTCGGAATCAGGTACGGTGGCTTGATGCTCCTGGGCTTGATGCCGATGTCAATTACAACGATGATCAGTGTGCGCAATTGGCGGTTTGGCAGCAATCAGACATTCGTTTATTTGTGCACTCATTAAGAGAAGGCGAACTTGACGCTCAAGAAGTTGTATTGTTAGCAGCGTTACAAGCTGATGAACATAAAACTCGCCGACAAACGATTGTTGTTTTTACTCAAATCGACCAACTGGGAAATGAAGAGATTTTGCATCAAATTACTGAGCGATTAAAGCAACAAGGCACACTTGATAATGCCTTATATGTGTCTGCTCAGCGCCATCGACAAGGCATTGAAAAAAATAAAACTTTATTAGTTGAAAAAAGTGGTATTTCCCAGCTAAAGCAACGATTAACCGAAGCTTTGACAAAAGTCGCTGATGTGCGTGCTTTTGAAAAGACTTCTATTTGTCAGGAGCTTAAATCCCACTTAAAACTATTACAATATAATACCCAACAACAGATTAAAGAGTTAAGCCAATATCTAACCGACCAACGCTATGATTTTGAGCAAGATTTATTCAAAGTCTTAAATAAAGTACAAGATGATTTACGTCCAATTATGCAGGTGGTCGGTAAAGATGCATCGTTAGAAGTCGATTCCTTTGCGACCAAATATCAACTTACCGCTGGGAAGAAAGAGCGAAATCGCATTCAAGTTGCTTATTCAAGGGCATGTATTGACATTAACAGCCATCTGATTCGCTATGGTGTGGTCGGTTTGCCTGAAAGTCAAAAAACTAATGTACGCAGCATAGATACTGTGTTGGTAGCGGTGTTAGGTGTATCGGTGAAGCTGCGACGAGAGTTAAACCTGATTTTTTTTCAAGAGGCCGGACGACAACGGCTAAAACGGGAGTTTTGTAATTATTTTGAAGTATCACAAGAACGTATGGCGAATAAACAACACATTGATAAGCTTAACGCTAACCTAGCCCATATTAAGGCCGCATTGATAGCTGTCAGCGACTTGGAGAATATGTGATGTCGGACATACCAATCATACCATCCGCTCTTGACCAGTTTATTACCGCCTCAAAGCAGTTAAATGGCAGTTCAGTAAACAATTTAGACAACTTAACCAGTCAATTAGCTGAATTGCAAACTTGGCAACAGCAACTGCTAGCTGACCTTCGCCGCAATAGACTGGACGCTTCGCCATTTAGCCCGCAAGGCAATATTACCGAGAAAATTAATGAATTTAATCAATGGTTTGAAGAGAGTGCTTTAACCCGCCAAACATCTTATCAAGCCTTGATAACTGCCCAAGACTTGGGTGAGCAGTTAGACAGTAAAGTGATATTCTTAGTGTTTGGGAAGTTTAATGCAGGTAAAAGTTCACTATGTAATCTGTTGGCTGATTGTTTTTATCAGGCACAGCAAAGTGTGCAATATTTTTATATCCAAGACGGTGATATCATTTTGACTGACGCTATCTTTCAAGAAGGGGCAACCGAGACCACGGCACGCTTACAAGGTGTGTACTTGGGCGAGCAATTAGTGTTACTAGACACGCCAGGGCTGCATTCACTCACTGCTATCAATGCCGCCTTAACCGAGCGATTTATGGAAAGTGCCGACGGGGTCTTGTGGCTGAGTAGTTCGTCATCACCTGGTCAGGTGCATGAGCTGGACACATTATCCCAAGAGTTGCACCGCCAAAAGCCACTTTTACCAATCATTACTCGTAGCGATTATCTAGAAGAAGATGTAAAGGATGGGGAAATTTGCCATGTACTTTGCAATAAATCCCCTTCACAACGTCAGTTACAAGAACAAGATGTCCAAACTCGTGCTATACGAAAACTTGAGATGATGGCAGTTGATACCACCCTGTTGAAACCAACCGTATCAATATCAGCACATATGGCAAAATACCAAAACTGCTCTGCTAAAGCCATGGAGGATGCAGGTATTGATAGGCTATTATTAGCCTTGTTGGATTTGATTAAACCTGCTATTAATTATAAACAACGTAAACCTGCTGAGATTTTTTTACATTATTTACAAGAGCAAGTCTTTGACCCATTACAAGAGGGACTTGAAAATCGCGTATCGATACTTAATAAATCACTCACTAAAGAACTCGACAATTTAGAAAGCTATAAAGCGACTATGATTGAACAAGTATGGCGAACAATATTGCCGAGAATACCTGATTTAATGGATAGTTATCACCCCTTATATAATGTCGATAACCTACTAAGCGATATAGCTTACCAAACCCAAGAACAACTACAAACTCAAATAAACGAGACTTTAACTAACTCACAGGTTTGCCTTGATAATTGGCATACCCTGCGACTAATTAATCCAGTCGTCTATCAAAATGATGAAGGAAACTCTAATTTGCCCCTTGCGAACGAAGTACAATTGTATAAGAATATCTGCGATAGTTTGGTAGTGTTGTTACAGCAAACACTTGATAATGTTATTAAAGAATATCATGCACAAATACAAACATTACTAAGTAATGTTAATAGACTGCAAGCTATTGAAGCAGACTATCGAAATCGTTTAATATCGCTTTCTATTGACATTAGGAGGAAAAACAACATTTACAAGCAATAATAAGAATAACTGTCCCCTAAAATAACACACATCAAAAGTAAAACTTCTTATAAAGTACCTATAGGAAGTTTTGATTTAAGCTGACAAAACCGGACACCGAAACTTATTAGACTGAACGGTAATCCTCCCAAACTTAAGACCCCTAATAAATAGAATTAAACTGCCTGATTTGGTTTCTTAATCGGTGTAAAGCCGCCATTGCCCATATTTGGGCGTTCATAATTATAATGATATAGCCAATGCTCGGCCTGCTGCCGAACTTGATCTAATCTGGTAAACAGCTCTTGGTTCAGCCAATCATAACGCACCATTTTGTTATAACGCTCAACATAAGCATTTTGCTGCGGCTTGAGCTATGCTGAAGAAACCGTAGAGATAAACTTGGTAAACTAAGCGTATTAATCGGAGTTTATCATGACCAATAAAGTAAGAACCTACAGTGACGAATTTAAAGCAGAAGCTGTCAAGAAGATATCAGACAATAATGGCAATATCTCGGCTACCGCAAAGCAGCTTGGCATTGCCATGCAAACGCTATCAAATTGGCATAACAAAGCCAATCAAGGCAAGCTTGTCGGCACAGAGCAATATGATCCTGATCTTATGAGTGCTCTTCAAGAAATAAAGCAGCTCAAGCGGCAGCTTAAAGTGGCTGAAGAGGAGCGCGAGATCTTAAATGAGGAGGGATAAAGCGAAGCACTGCTTCGCCCCGACGCAAGATGAGAGCTATGCTCGAATGAGGCGACGGCGTACTTTGTCAAGCACAGTTAGTGAAGTACGCCTTTATTAAAGACAATCAGCAGATATTTAGCATCACCACTATGTGCCGTGTGTTAAGGGTTAAGCCCTCAAGCTATTACGACTGGATTAGTCGTGACATCAGTGACCAGCAGATACATCGCAACCAGTCTGAATTACTGGTTAAAGCGGCTCAGAGTGAAACGAAAGAACGTTATGACGTAGATCGACTGCATGCTCATCTAAGCGAGCAAGGCCACAACATTAGCCTGTATATGGTAAGAAGCATCAAAGAGCAACACGGCATTAAATGTCGTCGTCATAAGCGCTTTAAAGTGACCACCGACTC
>NZ_JBQSXN010000047.1:0-24481 GCF_052378235.1 Psychrobacter sp. AOP3-A1-26 | reverse complement strand
ATTATAACCAGACTCACTGGTTTCAAATATATACAGTATCTTATTATTATCAAAGTTTGCTTCACGATTTTTTAGAACTTTAGCATAGCTTTTTAAAAGCTTATCAGTACAAAAGTCTTCTTCATCGTAATCAAATCCACACATATCTACTGTAACACCGTACTTTGAAGCTTGAGCATTTGTTTGTGTAGATGCACCAAGCATCATCAGAGAGCTAGCTAAGATCAAACTCACTTTCTTCATTACTTTCTCCTTTGGTTTCAAAATATTAAACGTTTTTCTTATAAATATTAAAAGTCAAAATTACTATCAAATGAGCGTCTTACCATGTAACTTAATGACTTATATTCTGTATAGTGGGACGTGTCCTTTAGCTTCTCCTCAAGCTTTAACAGTACCTCTCGATTATTGTAATCGTCTGCCTCTCGTGTGAGGAGTAACGTTACCTGTTGCTCTCTATTTCTCGCATTTTCAGAGCTATAGTCAAAAGTAAGCTCATGGGTATCTGATATTAGCTCACCAGAGTCTGCATATAGCCCCAACCTTAATATTCTAGGTCGTACTTTATCTGTTACTGGAGTATTCTGATATAGACCAATACTGAGTTCACTTGAAGTAATGATTGAGTTTGATCCACGGAGTACCTCAACCTCAACTGCCGATATATCGCTTTGTCTTTTTTTATTAACCTTTAAAAGTGGAATAACAATCTCTTGTAATGCTGCACCACCGTGCACGAAGCGACTACCAGAGCCTCTAACTCTTAGACGATTGATTGACTTGGGTATCTGTACCTCCATATCTCCTTCTAATCCGAGTTGTGCTGAGCTGAATTTGTGTAAGCTAGGTAGATCTTTTAGGTTGCGACCTAAGACAAAGCGTCTGTTAGTATTAAGCACTTCACCTGAAGGCGTTGTTCCTGAAAAATCACTTTCATCTATCTTACGATTTTGATAGATAAAACCATGATCAGCGGTGATTAAAACATTATTCGCATTCGCATTCGCTAACTTTTTAATCAATTGGATTAGCTCACCGATAGTTTCTTGAGCTGCTACAAAAGCGTCACCTTCTGATTGAATCTTATCACCCGTATGATCTATACGGTTATGATAAATATATATCACATCATTGGCCTTGAGCAGCTCTCTGCTATCATCACGATTCAACTTTATAAAGTTCTCAGCGGTAACGGCACTACCTCTACCTGCCAGCGCACTCCTCAAAATCTTATTTCTTGAATCACTACCTTTTGTACTAATCGAATCAACTAGTACAGTACCACTGCCATCTTCAGCGAAACTCAGCTGCTTATGAGGTAATAGTGATGCCATGCCAAGCTGAGTGTAACTTGGCAACATTGACAACATCGGCTCAAGCTCGGCATCAAAACGATCTTCTTGGCGTATCAGTCGCATCAATTCATCAGCTACCTCGTAACGTAGAGCATCAGATATTATGACATAGACCTTGTTGTTACTAGCTAAGAATGGAGACACAAATCTATTATAGAAGGTCTTTTGTAATGGGATTGGCGTCGCCTCCCATTTAGGTGTTGTATCTACAAAGCTCTGGAAACGATTGTTCAAATCGAGCAAATAGTTATTGGAGTAAAAGTTCTCAACCTTCTCAGTCATCTTATTAAGCAACGTTGGTTGATTGGCTTTTAACATATGATAAATATATTTACGATATAGCTGATCAAGCTTGAACCAAATCTCACTGTAGCGTATGACACCTTCAGAGAAGCTATTCATCTCATATTTTACTTGGCTCAGTTTATGCATAAACTGTGCAGCATAATCAATCGCTTCATAGATATCTTTAAACTGCGCATACCAGTGGCTTTGACGACGCTGACGTATGAACTGAGACACTTTAGAAGACGTTATCTCACTACTCAAAACTCCACGTATTAAAGAGTCTATTATCTTTAAGTCGATAAGCTCAAAATAATCTAACTCAATAACATGTTCGATATCACGTTTGTTTAAATCTTGCTTAATCCCTAAGTAGTCAACAAACTCTGCTGATAAACGCTCAAAGCTATCCTTTTGTTGGATATTGTCCTTCCAGCGTTTAAAGAAAACCAAAGCATCACCTGTGAGCTTCACCTCACCTTCAGTGCTCATTGCATAACACGATTTAAATAGCTCGATAGCAAAGTCACGGATACCTGGCATCTCACTTTCATAGCCATAATGACGATACATTTGCTGCCACAAAAACGTATCCAAATGATATTTTTTTATCATCTGGATTTTCTCATCACCACCACTTGCCAGCTCTTGCAATAACGTCTCTACTATCAAGTCCAGCCTTGGCTCAGACTTGGCACAGACTGCACACATCTTTAGACGCATAACTCCCACGCTATCACCAGCTTTAAGTAGTTTCTTGAGCACTTGCTTGCGGTTTTTGGCTTGAAAGAAAGGTGCATGCTCACGCATGACTTCAGAATACTCAGTACCAACCTCAAGCTCAGACAACCATATAGATGCTTGATCCGTCCGAAATATGGTATTGGCTAGCTGAACATCCAACAGCCAGTTTTCAAGTGGCTCTGGCTCTGCACTGGCTCGGTATAGTAAAAACTGTTGCTTGGGCGCTGCTCGTAATACTTGGTATTTAACGCTAAACTCATTATTGTCCAAGATAATCTTTTCGACGTCTGGTAAATCCAACGCCTCAAAATCATCACGCAGCTCAAGCTTGCTGTCGTACCAAAAAACAATACGATGATTTTTAAATAAATTTATTAATAAGTTAGCAATGCGTTCACTCATTAGCTTAAGCCCTTAACACTTTTTAATGCAGATCCAAGTTTAGGATAATTGACCTTGACTCCATCATCCAAATCAATCTCAATTTTCTTAGTCGCTAATGGATATAGTGTATCTCGCTCATACTCCTCGAGCTCGAGCACCAGTTTATTTATTTTGGCTATTTCCTTGAGTGCTTTAGTTTTCTCGCCTTCGGTAGCACTACTGCTAATATTTAGTGCTTGTAGACGACCTTTGTGAGCCTCAATTTTTATACGAAACTCTCGCAGATATTCATTGAGTACTACGCTAGCGGTATCTGAACGATAACGGTGCATATAAATAAGGGCGTTAAAGTCACCACTTGAGAACATCCAGTAGATTGGACGTTTTTTATAGCGCTTGATGTGATCGTCATAAAAGCCTTTTAGGAAATAATCACGAATATCACGTGGCTTGCCATTTTTACCTAGAGCCATTTCGATAAATTGCATATTTTCATTGTAATTCGCTTCACCAAAAGCCGTCTTTAGGAATCTACGGAAGCAATCTACGATGTCATCGCTAAACCACTCACCATCTAATATAGGTAAGACGTTGTCCTTGTCAGGTGCATAGCTTGGCTCAGGTATCTGCTGATAGTAGTCCTCAATGGTGTCGCCTTGATTGGCCAGTATCAACCCTGGCTTGTCTAAGCTATAGCGACCAAACATACAGCCAACAGCATATGAGATAAGCTCACGCATGGTATCTGCCAGTAGTAACGCTTCAAGCTCATCTTTTGTTTTATCGCCACCATAGCGATAGTAAGGGTTACAAGTTAGGGTAATCTCTTTAAGCGGTACATCTGGAGTTAGCTCATCCTCCAAGCCATAAGCTTCAATAAAGATGCGGTTATTTTCTTCTTCAAGCCGTTGCATCTCATCAGTCATGGTTTGCCAATGGCTGCGCAATGCTTTATAGGTATCTGCTAATGCTGGCTTGCGATACTCGTCTTCCAGTAAAGGCAAGGTCGTAAAATCCCATGAGGTTTCGTAGGCATCCCAGTCTTTTTTAGAATCCTTAATCAAAGAGCTAATTATAGGTATAATCTCATTTTTACCAAAATCTAAGGATATTGGTAGGCTTGCGATATTACCAGCTTGAAAATTTAAAGTAGGATTAACTACGCTGAGCATATTATTTGCAATTTTAGAATTCAAAAACCCTAGTATTACTTCTGAATTTTGGACTTTGGGGAAACATGCCGATCCGCCAGCATCAAATAACTCACCACCGGAACTATACCTAGCAGAAAATCTTGAAGAGGTAATACCACCCCAGTTTACATTAGGTTTAAAAATATAATCTAGATTGAAGTTAGTTGCCCAAATTCTATCCTCTTTTGGATGTTTAGTATTCTGTAACAAATAACCGTCACCTTCCCAGTTAACTACATCCAATTTATTACCGTACCACCTTCTATACCCACCACCTTTAAGATAAGAGAACCATTTTTTTTCAGATTTTTTTGCCATATTCCTACAACTGTGGCGATCTAATCCAAGTTTTAATAAAGAGTTTTCAAACCAATATCTAACATAAACTGAATTTCTAGCAGTCACCATACCCTTTCTTGTAGGTGCTATATCTTCGAGATAATTATATTGACTGAAAGCTTGTTGTATACCATAAGCTGTCCAATATGCTATTGGTGTGCCTGGAATATTTTCTAGATCTGAAATAGCAATATGGTAAATTAAAGAGCTGTCAGGGTTCTGGACTATACTTTCAATTAACTGTTTTTTAGCCATCTCTGACTTTCCATCAACTAATTTTAGAAAAGCCCCTTTGTAATCTTTTCTAACACATCTTTCCAATATAAAAGCTGTTGTTTGAACTACTTCGCCACCGATACTATCAAATCCATGAGCACCTATATGTGCCATTGAATATATTGTGCTTGTATTAAACAAATAATCACGGAATTTCTCGAAAGATGAGAGGAACATCCAACTTTGCATAGTCACCATGGCGCTAAATCCAGAACTCTGTATTAACTCCAACCCCCTTTCAATAAACATACTGAATAAATCGTATTTACTATTAGGATACTGCTGAGCAGCCCAATTCTTGGTGGTGTTCTAAAAAGTATGCTGGCATCAGACGTAGCCATAATTGATGTAAAAGAACACCATATCAAACACTTTGAAGTGATTATCGAGCTTTTTTGAGAAGCAACAAGTCTTTCTAACCGCTCGTCTTAATCGGTGTCTAAGGCGACAGTTATTACCCTCTATACCTATGGTATGCTGTTTGCCAACCTGTTTGTGATCACCTTTAAAGGCGGTTTTAAAGCTATCCCAGTTGTCCATACTGATAGAGCCATAGCTTACTTTAAGTTGCTTTAAACGTGCTCTTAGCTTCTTAGCCGTTTTTAGGTCACGTTTGCCCCAAACATGAGCGACAATCTCATTAGTAGCACGATCATAAACGTAAATGAGCCAAACTTTACGTTTCTTGCGATACACGTAAGTCCAGAACTCATCAACCTCTAAGCGTTCATAGTAGCGCTTCTTAGGCGCGATCTTATAAATGGATGAGCCTATGGTGCTCAATACTTTACCGATACTGACTGAGGCTATAATAGCTATGTCTCTAACGCCGCAACCTCTAACCGTCATTAGCCGTATGATGTCTTCTATTTTAGAATGACAGCCGTGATAGGTTAAGGCATGGTCACCAATAAATTGTCGTTTGCAGTCCTTGCATTGGTAGTTCTGCTTGCCATAGCTTTTTATGCCGTTTTTCTTTAAACTGGGACTGTGACAGTCGGGGCAGCTGATATCTATTTGTGTCTTCATAACCTCAAATATATCATCTTGCTTTGGCTGTCACCCTCCTTTTATCTCCTCAGCATACTTTCTGATACACCACCCAATTCTTTAATCTTGCATTCATACCACTACCACCCATGTAGGGCGGATTAGCCACTACAACGTGATAGCGCGGACTCAAATAGTCAGTTTGTTTTAATACCGTTAGCACCTTCTCATGCGTATGACTTAAAAACAGTTGCCCAGATACATCCTTAGTTTCTAACTGTGCTAATACATCTGTCACATCCATTAACGCTGGTCGTATGAGCGAGCCGAAGTTATCGGCTTCATCAAATTGACTTAAGGTAGTCTCAAGGGTACTGTTAAACAAGTCACGCCCGATAAAGTCCATATATTCGTCAAGCTCACCTTCATCAAACTTAATGGCTTCAAGGACGCAAATATTTGGACGTATTTTTTTACTAAAAAATCTTTTCTGTTTAGCACGTGCTTTCATTGTTAAGGCAAAAGCAGCCAACTCGCCTGCCCGCTCATCTAGCTCGATACCGTATAGGTTGTGCATCAAAATCTTCGAAGGAATATCTGATGCACTATGACCTTGCTCTTCATATATCTTATAAAGTAAGTCAAAAGCATAAGTGAGCATATGACCTGACCCGCAGGCAGGATCACATATCTTAAGATCTTCTGGACGCTCAACTTTTAAAAACTGAGTTTCGTCATTGTCCTCAGCAGGCTTGATATAGTATTCCATACTGTCAGAAAGATTAGACTCTGGATGGTTCAATAGCCATAAGCGGCCTAGTGAGTTCTCTACTAAGTAACGTACAATCCAGTGTGGCGTAAACAGCTGAGTGGCTGCAGGGATGTTCTCTGGCGTGACCTTTTCGTTTTTCTTAAGCCCTGCAAATACCTCGTCCTTTTTATCAGAAATATAAAACTGATATAACCACCCTATTACCTCTACATCTTCACAGACCTCAGCAGTCATCGCATCACGCATAGTCGCTAGGATAGAACTGGTAGATAATAAATTATCTGGCATCAAGAGCTGAGTATAGTCATCGATGCGCTGAAATAAGAACGGCATATTGCTATGCCAATAATTACAAGTCGCTACCAGTAGCAGTCGATACGACTCCGCTTGTGGGTCATCGCTTGGCAATGTCCCGTCTAGTAAGCTCAGCACATGCTGCTGTATTTTTTCTGGTATCTCTCTATCGTCGATATGTCCCATCTTAGCTTCTGCTAAGATTTCAGGTTGTGTCTGGCCTTCTGCTGGCGAGACAACCCCAATACGAGTGTAATGGTTAACATCCATGTAGCGCAGGGCACTGAAGCGATTGAACCAAATATAAGCTACTCGTTCAATGAGCTGTTGCTTACCCAATTCAGCAATCTTCGCCTCCAGTTCTGCTATTGAGGCAGGATGCTCACGCCTCGCTAGGCTATCTTTCGCCAGTACAAAACTTAGTTTAGTATTTACCTGCTCAAGTAGTGTAGCTCTAGCCTGTTGTGCAAACTTTTTAAGATTGGCTGTTTCCATTATATTTGTACCCTTTTACCTTTACGGATCTGTTCAAGCATCACTTGACGCATGGCCTCTATATACTGCTGCACATCTTCTTCACTCTCTAGCCAGGCACTTTCATAAAGCACCTTTAGTTTATTTAAAGTAACGCTCTCCATGACAGGCTCTTTTACTTCATGCTTGTCAGTCATGCTATTACTAGTTTTAACAGTGAGGTTTGGCTGGCCAACTTTGCTATCAGGCTCGTATGTACTTTTTACGGTATTCTCTACAGAAATAGTTCGCGGAGTGACTAAGGCCACCATCTTCTGTAATAACGCAGAATAAGTATGCTCTTCAAAGTAATTAGGACTATCTTTAATCACAGCGATTAAGTGTGCTTCCTTGATTGAATGTACCGCTTTAACGAAAGGCGCATCAAACTCAGCTTGCCTAACCTCTGGTAACTTGGCATATTCTTTTGTTTTTTGCATACGTGATTGCATCAAATTAATAGCATCGATAGCATCTTGTCGAGCCTGCTCACACGCTGATTGAACTTGATCTTTGAGAGTATCTAGAAGCGATTTTACTTGCAAAATCTTATTTCCTTTAAAGATTGCAGTATCCTCCAGACTCCTACTCAAGACATTGGCTTCAGTACTATCGATATACTTTAAGTTCGACTCATGGCGGCTTAAATAAGCTTTCGCATCGTCATATATCTTTTTTTGAGACCCATTCATAAATCCAAAAATCAGATCTAGCGTATCTTCTTTGACATTGAATAGTTCATCCTCAACATCTTCATTCAGCTGTGTCAAAAACCATGAATACGGCTCTTTCGTTAATACTCTAAGCTGCTTGATCGCTGGTTCCAACTCACGAAGGAATGGATAGCTATTGATAGCTTTTAGAAGGTCTTCAATCTTAACAATCTTTTCTTTGAGGCTCTCGATGGTTTCGACCGCTAATGCTTTCGCCTCAGTGTTACTTGGAGGAGAGTCAAAAAAACCTTGATAAAACTCTTTTAGCTGACGTATCTGTGAGGGCGTAAAGTCTAACTGTGGCTCTAAAACCATGTTTTCACGGCTACGAGCATTAAGCAGACTATCTGCTAATTTATCTGATTCCAACAAATTACCATCAATTTGAACTTCAACTTTATTGCGCACACATAAGCCTGCCAGCGTGTACAGTGTCGCTATCTGACTCCAACCATAGGGCTTTTTTTCATAGTATTCGACTAAGGATTTACCAGTAGTGCGTAAACCACTTCTCTTATTCCTGTTGATGTAACCAAAAATATCACCTTCCGGTTCCGATAGCTGATTCATATCACCATCTAAGGATCCTTGCTGTGCACCTTGCAATACATCTCTGACATCACTTTCCTTATAAGATACACCTTTTAGCATTTGTAAGTTTGGATACGCTTGAGTGATAAGCTCATTAAAACCTTTATTAATACAGCTTTGTGCATCTGAAGCATTTGCTGCTATTTCATTACCGGCGACAAGTAAAGTAGCGTCTACTATTAACGCCTCAATACGAGTCTCTAATTCATTTAGACGTTCACGGTTTTGTAGACCTTTATCTTGAAGAATACGACTGACTGAAAGCGGCTTAGCCGTAGTATTATTGTGCGATATATATTTTTCTGTCCGTTTGTACATGATGAGTTCGTGCATAAGCCTAGCATCAGGCGGCATGGCCACAAGTAACTCATCGGGATGAAGTGCTGACTTACTAACCAGCTCGCTATGGCTTTCTGAATGCTCATAAAATGGGCTTATGACATTGATGGATAATTCAAACTCTCGTCCATATAGCTTATCATCAAGCTTATTTGAAAAAGAGTAGTCCTGACCTTGATTACCTAAGCCATTAGCATCGTATCGAATTTTTCGGTTTTTAATGACTGTATTAAATATAATCTGTTGAAGATGATCTGCCACCGTTGCCGTATCGACATCCGTACTTTTGATCTCTTCCTCAATATCTTTTTCTTCGTTCGTTAAATACTCATATACCTCACCTGTGCGGCGTATATACGTCTGACTCTCTAATAAATTTAATGCTTGGTCAATTTCCTTTTTCAGCTGACCAATGTCCTTATCAAAGCTGTTAAGCATCAATACACATATATTATGTAAAGTTGGCTTAAATTCTTTAATGTACTTAACTAAAAATAGTGCTTTTAAAACACTAATAGCAAAGTTACTGTCTAAGTTCGATTCTGCCGTTAAAATAGCGCTTTGAATATCAGATTTCAGAGCGGTACGAATACCCTCGAACATTAAATCAAAGGTTGCTAACTCACCAACTTGATTATCACTTATTTTCATAATAACTTGTTGGAACACACCCAGCATTGATCGCTCACCAACTGAACTGTGCTGACCTTCAAAAGCATTATGCTTGGACAGATTAGAGATAGCAGCTTGAAATAACGTAAACTGGTAAGGTATAAATGGATAGCTATTGACAAAGTGCTCTTCACTTTTAAAGTTTTGGTATGCTCGGTTTTCACTCGCAAAATCAAACAGCGTTTTAAAGTTATTTTTTTGTTCATGATAAACGGTAGAGAGAATCTCTTCGCCAGCTTTATTTTTGATAAGCAAGCGCTTTTGAATCACCTCAGCCACATCTTGGCTAGTGAGCTTCATGCGATTAGCGAATCTGGCTTGAATCTTAGAGAAGTCATTGCTTTGTTGGCCTCCTCTTTCACCTACGACACTATCCATATCTTCTTGAGCAGTGACGATTACCCATGCTCTGCCTTTACACTTAGTTGCTAAGCTTTCTGCAACCGTTTGTAGGTTAGTCATGAGCTTTACATTCTCTGCGATGTACTGACCAACCTCATCAACAAAGAAGTTCAACCTGAAATCAGCTAAGTCATTTAGTTTAATCTGCCTTTCTATATATTCATTGACTTGTTTAGCAAAATCCTCGATTGATAGATGATATTGAGCACGGTACTTTTCTAGTATACCTTTTGCGATATCTTCACTTTCATGAGTCACTTGGCTATAGGCTTTAGCGATATTAGATGACTCAAGAATGGCCTGTTCTCTTCCTTTATTCCACTCTTTACCTGAGCTCTCACGATACGCTTGTTTAAAGTCCTCATACAAGGATCTGCTATCAAGGTCGCGTTCAAACTGAGCAATATGACCTTGTTTTCCATAGTAGCCACACATCTCATCGAAAACTTTTACAAAAACAGCCAGTAGCGCGTCAACTTGCGTCTTACTAATAACATCTGCTTTTTGATCAATATTGAACAAAATACTTTTAGATGGAATCGCAACTGCTTTTTTGAGCTTTTGTTTAAGTGTTTCCTTATCCTCACCATTCACTAACTCATTTTCAGGGCATTTAGGTAAAAACAAATCTAACGCTGATTGAGTACCACCACCCAGTTGTACCTGTCTATTTTCAAGCAATAACGCCAGCATTTTTAATAAATGTGATTTACCAGACCCAAAAAACCCTGATATCCAAACACCGTTAGCACCATTGTAGTCATTGTATGCGCTCAAGAAGGCTCTGAGTCGGTTTTGCACTTCATTTGTTAGCACATACTCTTCAAGCTCAATACCAAGGCTAGCATCATCATCAGCTTTAATAACTCCCTCTATTGATCTATCGACTTTTTTTGCGAAAATATCTTTTAAAATGGTCATAATCGTCTCTTAGCTATGCTTCACAATGGTATATATTGAATGCGCGATAATATTTGTCATCATGCAACTTATCAAATAGGTCTAATGATGAGCCTGCCTCAGCAGAATATGAGTAAGCACCTGGGAAAAAGATGACTGTTGGTTTATACTTGGCTGTACTTTGCAAGTTGTTTAAAACATTATGAGAGCGTATATACGGAAAAACTTCACCGACCCCAGTTAAAAACAAAACATCAAAATCTGAAGTCTTAAGCTGTTCAGCTATCGCTGGGATGAGGTAGGCTTCTGGATCTAGAACACCCTGTAACAACTCTTTTAATTCATCCTTAGTGATGCTTTGTTCCAGTTCAATAATCTGATCCCATATCTCCCTCTCTTTAAGCAAGGCGACAGATAAATCATATAAATTAATGGTTAGTACTTCTACACCCTCAACTCTCAGTTTGCTTGCCAGCTGAGTTTGAATGTCATTCATCTGACTCATGTCTCTTGGGCTAAATGGGCAGATAAAAAATGGGACCTCATTACCAAGGCCCTGCATTTTTAGAAACCGCTCACCTGAGATGATAGCAAATAAGTGATCAAACTTAGATTTAAGAGACTTTTTATTATTTACAGACATGCAATTGCGCCTTGACTATGACAATAAACTAGTAAAAACATATTTAATAGGATGGAAAATATTTAATCTCATCTGTATTGTTTTTCTTTATATGATCTAAAAATGTAGTACTCAGCATAACTCCCTGAATGATGTTATCAGTGTTCAAAAAACCAACCTCTCTCATCATTTTGAATAGAACCTGACGTAGCTTATACTTAGTTGATTCACTTAAATTATCGAGCTCACTATACCAATCACACTTATGATTAAAAAAAACATCAAAATCTTCGTGAGTCAAATCCACTTTAAGCGTAATGAACCGCTCACGTAAGACTTCTATTGCAAACTCAGCAATAAATTTATATCGTCGACATATTGCCAGCCATAATATATATATTTGCTCTTGTCGATTTGTCCTCACTAACCATTCAGTTTCTTCTAATGACAGCATTTTCAAACGACCTATAAGCTCCTGACTTATACGCTTAAGTGAGCTTTCAGCTTTAGCTTGTAATAAATTTTCATCGACTACTTTTTTTTTGACTAAATGCCAGTCACTTAATTTTAGATACTCATCCGCTATGACTACACTCTCTCGAGGTAACACAGTAGCTGCGGTAAATGACATTTTATACTTACGAGTATTCATCGGTTTACCCCATTAGTTTAGAGGGTTATAAACAAATCGCCTATTATTGCATATGGATGCCTTAAATAACATACAAGGCACTCAAGAACAGCGAAGTATCATTAGTATCGACGTTAAACGCTCAAACGCTCAAACGCTCAAACGAGAATTTAATAAACTTAGAATAGAGAAAGATATTTTAAACGCTGACTGCTGTACTTATAGTGTGACATCGTGACAGCTCTTTAACTTTGTGGCTTAATACTCAATACTTACATTAACGAGTAACTGGCTTGTCACGCATACAAACAGCCTGTGAAGCCATACAATATATGAGTTGTCACGGTGTCACGTTAAAACCACCTGCCCTATACCCCTCTCTATTATTACCGAAGACTCAATATTCTGAGTAAATACAGAAGAACGCTAATATTAAAGGCAAATCGAAGCTCGATCCTCTAATAATGAGATGATTAGAGGATCGAGCTTCGATTTGTAGAATATTTGAAATGGCTTATCAGTAATCACCTTATGTAGGTTACCTAAAACGAATAGTGATTCAAACTGTCATGTCTAATAAGGATGAACACAATGTAAATTATTATATTTAATATTAATAATACACTGCATGCAGGTTCAGTTTAATATTTAGTCATAATGACACGTAATAGTATTTTTCTGAGTACTGTAAACTGCGCCTCTATCCGCCATTTCACCCCAGTATTCCATAGTACGGGTAGTAAAGTTTGGCCAAATAGCTGCCACATCTGCATTTGATGCAAATTTTAAAACATCTTCACCGCCTGACGATTCGGCTCTAAATTTAAATATATATCTATCTAATGGTTGATTACGATATTTTATACCGTCTATAAAATCAACGTAATACTCAATATATTCTGACCCTTCAACCATTTTTACATCCTTGATAATGTCGCGATGCTCTTGCGACCATTGTGATTTAGGCTTTATGAAGTAAGTATAGTTTTTTGATCCTTTGATACTTTCTGATAATGACTGGCCTTTTAAAAGCTTAAAATCTAATTGATCGCCAGTACAAGCGTCTTCCATCCAGCCAAAACGATAGACCATATCACTAGTTGGTATAGTCCCTGGCTTACTTGTTGTGGAAGTAGCAACAGTTTTAGTATTCTCTTTAGGTGCTCCACCTAAACCTAACCTAACCCCCTCTGCTGCACCTCCTACAACTTCTGTGACCAAAGAACCCATACTTTTTGCTACGGTACTGCCCATTGTTTGACTCTCAGCACAACCAGAAAATGCAATAATGCTACTAACAGCAAATAAGGATAACGTACACTTTGACTTCATAATACTAGCTCTCAATCTATTAAATAATTGTCGGCAGATAATAGCAAATATTTGCCGACAGCTTAACTGTTTATTCATTAAAAAAACAAAATCTCTTACCGTGATGAGTACTTTGTTTTAACTTTTTGTTTACTCTAGTATAGTCTCAGCTTAAGTAAGTTCCTTATAGCGTGCCAGCAGAGGTGCGAGGGCTCGTCGGTATTGTTAACTTCAATATCTAACTACGTAGAACTCTTCAGTCTTATTATGCCCCCATAGCTCTTATAGCCGTGACAACGTGACACCCCTTATAAACATTACTCTCCAACAGAATAGCATCCGTGACAACCTTTCAACAATACAAGTCAGAAATAGGATCCTATCCCTTTCCCCGTATAGCTTGTCTATCTGTCACCTCACTCATGTACTTATTAATACTCACATGACCAACTTAGGTCAACCAGATTAATAACCACTACAAGTTATATTAAAGAAAGTAGTCGTTCAGAATTATAAAAGGCTCTCTAGTTTTCGATGAGTATCATCAGCAAGTATCCTACATATTTAAGAAGTCCTGACGAAGCATAATAATTATCTGTTACAGCTAAATTTTTATCAGAATGTCTACATTTTTTCTGTACTACGCGTACTTCATAACCATGAAAACTCTCACGAGCACCAACACGTATTGAGCTATCGAGTCCTAGCTCTTTTTTAAAATCACGTACTGCTTGCTCGCTATGTGCCCTAATCTGCCAATGACTGGCATCGATAAGTTGACAACCTACTGTCACGAACTGCTGTAGCATTTTAAGCTGCGTCTCTTTAATTCCAAAATGGATAGATGAGGTATTTGAGTTGTGTTTATCTGCAAATATATCCGCAAACAATTTCAGTCTAGTAGGCTCATCAATTGACATCTGATACGCACGATCAAGTGTTTTAACCAAAATTTCTTGGTTTTTGTTTCCCGTGGGCGCACTCAGCAGTAATCTATCATCAATAAAAATCTGATTAGACCTATTATAAATTTGTCTAGCCTCATAAATATGGATACCATGCCGAAGTGCGATCTCTGCCAACTGATCTGCTCTTTTATCTATCAACACTTGTTTTTTGCAGCTCTTCTAACAGCGCAATGACATCGTAAACTTTAGGATGAATAAATATAGATAGCTGGGTACCTACTGCATCATTTAGTGTGTTTTGCTCATAATCTGTATTAGCTAATGTTCTGTTGTCATCGAATAAAATACTCTTGTTAGCAACCTTACTGATTAAATAGCCACGCATCTTATCAAGATGTACCTGTTTAGTGCTAGCAGCATAAGCCCTGTCATCCTGTCTATTCACTGTCTGATAAGCAATACCTGTCACCATCTCAAATACGGTTATAGGCATAGCAAGCTTAGCCTTACTCATCTGCCACCCAGCCAGCAAATGAGCGGTATGAATATAGTATTCAAATGTAGTGTCTGGCGTTAGATGCCCAGCAAGGCTAGCTAATCCAAACCACATCCCCTTTTCTTTGTTATTAGCAAGCACAGCGCTAACGATAGCGTCGCTATGGGCTGTATCATAATCTGTCATCACCCGCGCAAGTGGCGAGCCGCTTAATACCAGCGCCAGTTGGCTAATCGCGGTATGCCGCAAGCTATGAAAAGTGAACCCATGGGTAATCAGCAGTCTATCCCATATCATTTTCATCATATTACTAAAGAATACGGACGGCAGTGGCTGATCGCCTGAACCTTGTGAAAATAAATAATTTCTTTTTAATCTTTTTTGTTGATAATAGAATGCAATGAACTGTTGTAACTCGTCACCCTTGAAAAGACTATCTATCGGTATCACCCGTTTGGCACTACTACTTTTTAGGCGGCGATATCCGTTAGGTTTGAGGATTATTTTTGGCACTTCAGTCACTTGTCCATTGATGACACCTATATCTGTAATATCGTTAACTTTAATACCAATGATTTCATTAATACGCATCCCTGTTCGATAAGCAAGTGCCAGTACAATAAAACATAGCTGCTTTTGTTCTATCTCTAACTCTGATGTTTGGATATAACTTTTCATCGCTCTATACACGCGCGGTGATATCATTTCAGCTTTGACCACTTGCCGGTTATTACCCCAGGGAAAATGCACATAAGAAGCATCAAAGTACATACGCTGATGATCGTGAAATGCTCTCAGACGGCCATAAGTAAATTTCTGGCTATCTTTTAGGCAGTTAAGATGAGATAGCTTTTTACCAGTAGCATTGTCATCATCATCTATACCACTAAACATATCATCAAACTCTGACGACTTGCACAGTACAGAAAACTTGCGACCGTCTTTTACTTTACTTTGAATAATTTGCTCATATATTTCCTCAAAGTCAGCACCTTCCCACTGATCAATATCCTCATCCATCGTCAGCATAAGCCAATCACGACCGATGCAGCCCACATATTTACTGATGGTATTCAGTCTAATGCTATGATCATCCAGTAATGATAACGCCCAGCTAAGCAATCGCACAGCATTAGGCTGGCTAGTGTCTGTCTTTAAGGTTGTGATAGTAGAAATAGCGGCGTTTCTAGTCAATTTCAGCGCATCTTGCAGCTCTTTGATCAGATTTTTACTAAAACTTGGATAATTTATGGTACTACTTTGGCTGTTCGACTTTATCGATGCTTGATAGCTGGCATCAAAAAGCTCAGACCACTTAAGTGGCTCAGGGTTTTTATTGATGACTTCTTGGTTATAACGAATAAGCTTATCAGTAGGCAAATCTGTTGTTTTTATATCGCCTTGCTTCACCACGGCTAGCGCCCCATCAATCAGGCTCCCCTCTAGCTGTCTCCAGTGGTTGTTGGCGTATTTGATAAGCAGTGAGTGCTGCGGGCGCTCACTATCTTTATTGGTAAGTTTAAGCGTTTTTGAGATATCGTTGATTATGGTATTAAATGGCTTTATCTTGGCAGTGTTTAACTCTTTATCCTTTAGAGCGTATAAAAAACATAGGCTCATATCATCGGGAATATAATCAGCGAATCGCTTTAGACTTTCACTCTCATCAGCAGCGCAGCCATAATTATCATCAGGTACGCCAAGCGCTATCACGGCCAAACGCTCCATCCCGCTTTTTTTATCAGTCGCTGGCATGTTAATTTGATATATACGGCGCTCATCAAAAATCCAATCATACAGCGCTTTTAACACATCAATGTCATTGATACCGCCATATATGATGCTGCAATACAATAAACCCTCAACTAAGTCATTGACTGAGAAGCGCCGTTTTCGTTGCCAAACCTCTATCATTGTTGCGCCACTGTCTGCCACAGCGCGTCCATTCACAAACCAATCATAGTTAATGATCAAGCGCTCACGAGTTGCCAGTATCGGTACCACAGGCTCATCAAGGTATATCTGGTGAGCTTTATTATAATCACGAATAAACTCTAAAAAGCCGCGCCGCGCCAATTGAAATTTTTGAGCGGTATCGAACTTCTCCTCTAGTAACTGGTTAATCGCTTCATAATGATGCTGCAGCTCACAAGGCGATTGCATAGGATATTGATTGATATATTCTTTAATTAGGGCTTTAGCATCACGCTTGATACTTTTTTTAGCTTCTTCTCTATTAAGCTGTCGCAGTTTATGAGCGCTAATATTATCCATATAGACGAACCTCAATTTGTTTTAAGTGAAGGTTTGTAGCGATCGCATCTAAATGGGGACTGAGCTGGTGCAGCTGATTGATAGAGCTTGATGACATCGGGTGCATGAATTCCTGATCAGCATGCTCATGACCGTAAAGGGCGCAAATCAGATAGTCGGGCACGCGCCCTGTGAGCATAGATCTAAGCTGATGACGCAGCCAATTATCCTGATGACTAAAAAAGTCTTGCAACTGGTAGCGGACTCGGCTTGGCGTGATAGCAGTAAACCCTTTTGGATTTTTTTGGTAAATTTGAATGAGGGGTTGTTCTGATTGCAAGATGTCATTGATGGGATAAGGCGCTGCTGGACATAACGGATTATAGATGGCGGCAAATTGTTTAATATAAGTCATGTAGTTTTGTATAGCCGTTATCAAAAAATTGCTAAGAGGAACGAGCCTGCCATCAGACTGCGCATGACGCTCTTCTTTGTCAGATACCCATAACATGCGCCGCTTAAAGTCAAACTGGTGTAGCAAGCCTGGTGCGTGCTTGACTGGGCGAATACCGGTTTGGATCATAACAATATGCCATAGCCAAATGCTATAGCTATTGAACTGCGCAATATAGCGATCCATGTGGGATTTTAGCTTCTCATTAAAGCTCTCGGCACTAGTCGCTATTTGATCAAAGAACTTTTTACAAATACTTGTCTCAAGCGCCATGTCACTACCAATGTAGTTTTTATTGCCATTCATCGGTACGCTGCACTCATCTATCAAAAGCGCTTTTTGCTCGTCATTACAGTACGCACATAACAACTGCACGGCGTTTTTATAAGTATGCTCTAATTCTGATGTTTTAATACTGGTGTAATACAGTGCCGAGCTATGCCGTACATCAATACCTGTGATCAGATCAGCATGTAGTGGCTGTTTAAACTCGTTTTTGATAATGACAAGCAGTCCCGCTTCAATATGCTGAGGACTAAGTGCTGGCAGGTCAAGCTGGCTTTTAGCGTAAGAAAGAGCCGATTTAATCTCATCGGATGAAACAGTAAGCTTATCCTCAAGCATGACCTGCAAGGCAACAGGCAGTGCGCGATAAAAGGTACTGCCATAGCTTTGTCTGTGGCCAAGCAGATGACTTCGAGTATTGGTGGTCACATCAATCGTGATGGCAATGCAACTTATCTTACGGATACGGTCATAAATAAAATACTGACGTTGGCTACGACTGTACTGCCAATCGGCAATAACCCTATCAATACTAAGACCGCTTAGCAGTGATAGCAGTAATACTGCATATCCAGTCTTATCTTCTGTATTTTCGCTAATAAAGCGTTGCCAAAGCGTAGCAAATAGCATTTGGTAGCCAGTAGTACTCATCTGACGATGATTGGCGGGAAAATGAAATTGATTGCGACTAGCATGTTGATGATTATTTTTTAATCGCCACTGCTGTAGCTCAGAAGATTTAGCGATTTGTATAGCGGGCTTAAAGTCATTGTCTAGCAATGGTACTTCATCGTCATCAGAAATATTTTCAGCGCTTGCCACGTTACTGTGCTTTCTTGATTGCTTCGTACTAAACAATATCTCTTGTAATGGCTCACCATCAATATGCGCCACTGTCTTGGTGACTGTTTGAGCCGACTTTACTCGTTTAGTGTTTTCAGTATAGGTTTTACCAATAAAAGCCTTATTATCAATCGCTACCTCATAAGCCAACCTAATTTGACCAATTTTACTACCAAGATATTGGTTGGCTGTTTCACCTGTTGCCTCTTCCTGTTTGACGCTTGCTTCATATTGTCTGATATGAGATAAGAATGAGGATAGGCCATCGCACTGATCGTGAATGCTGATTAACTGGTCGAGAATGCCACGTTGTGGATCAGAAGGTCTTAGCGCCATACGAACACGCACACCAAGCTTATCTATTTTGGCAAAGTGTTTGTCGTGGCGTACTGTGATCATAAATATCACTTTTAAATAGCCGCTCATAAATCGCCAAGCATTATTATTTATATCAACTTCGCCATACACCTGATAAAAGACAATCAGCATATAGGTAACCGCCCACTCTACTGTTTTACCTTGCCGAATGGTTTGTCTAATCACATCTCCACAGTCTATATCAGTAAAGCCTTTAAGATTGTCATACGGTATCGAAAACACTAAACCAATATCATCATCTGCTACCAGACTAATTACATTAATCGCAAGCTGACGTATCTGTAACTGATGCGGCGAGTCTACAGGGATAAGCTTGTCTAATACTCGCCTAGTAGTCACATCATCAAATAATTTAGTTTGACTCATAAGAGGCATCCATCCAATCCATGTTTTTGTGCAGTCCCAACATCACCTCATCATTAACCGCCTTGCCCTGCTGATACTCATAAGCACTTTGATTGATACCAGCAAATCTACAATAGTTCTCTATGGTTAAACGATCAATATTCATAAGCTCACAAATAATGCTTTTTGGCGCACTAGTGCTCAATGCCTTTAAAAACTCAGGATGATTTATTCCTCTTGAGAAAGCCATCTCGACAACCTCACTCCAAGCCAAGCGCTTAATATCTTTCAGACTTTCAGCAGCAACTAAACAAGGCTGACGTAAGCTGGGCTCTTCTCGAATGACTTTATCAATCCGCATAAACTCATTGAAAAAATAGTAAGTCTCATTTTTATCAATTACCAAACGCAGTGGTGGTCGATAGTAATCATTCAATCTAGTCATGTTTATACTTGCCACTCTTGGTCTAAACTGCTGCCAAACTGCCAATGCTTTTTGCGCATCTGTATGTATAACCAAATTTCTTTTATCAAAAGTTAAGAACTTCTGAGTAGGTTTTAGATGAATAATATTCATTATATTTATCTTAATAGTGAATTATATTAATTATAATATGTTATAACCTATCGATTGTAAAGCCCTTAATATCGCTGTCATATCCTTATGTTTAGATAACTGAAATATTAATCCATAACCATTTTCTAGACAAAAAAAATACTCTCCAACCTATGATAAATAAAGGCTAAAGAGTATTTTAAAATTTCAATTTTAGTTGGGTGAGGAGGTTAACGTCTTATAGCAGTCGACCTTCCTATAAAACTTAGTTCTCTTCATTCTCATCGGGAACATACTTTAAAACATCCCCTGGGCTGACTTTTAATACCTGGCACAACTTACTCAGGGTATCGAATTCTATGCGAGTTGTCTCATCGTTATAAATTCTATGAAGCGTTGATTTGCTGATGTCTGTCATTCTTACTAAATCTGCAACTCGCAACCTTCTTTCCGCTAAAAGCACTGGTAGATTACATAAAATCACAATAAAATCCTTATTGGTAAGTAAAAAATACTTGCCAGTGACTACTTTTCTGTTAAAATAATACTCGTTGGCAATAACTAAGTTTCCGTCAAAAACTATTTTGTGCTGACTAACGCTTTATTATGTCATAGACTCATCTTGCTGCTCAATAGCTGGCTAACTATGACGGGTGCGACTTGTTCGATAGATATAATGACTATAAAAATGTGACACTAATCATAGTCATTCTGCCATTAAAAAGGAGTATATTGTGGGCATCAGGATTGAATGGAGCATGACACAAAATGCTTGGGACAAACGGGTCTGTGAGGATTATTGGGCCTATGATCATAAAACCAGCTATATAGATTATGTCCACCTACTTTGTCAAAAGTATAATATTAGTTCACACGTATTATTTAAAACCATAAACCAATGCTATGCTTGCTTAGATGATGTTTGTTGTGAATATTGCGGGAGCGCCTGTCCCATTGAAGTACCCGCTGATATCACTTATATGCGGGCAAAAGAGAGTTGGTCTTGTGCAGTATGTGAGAATGCTATGTGGAGAGCGGATTTTGTTAGCAAATGAGATACCAAGATCTATCAGCCGAGCAATCTTATATTAATTAGATTTTAAAAAAAATACGCAGTTTCGGGGGAGATTCATCAAAGATTAAATCTTAGTATAGTGGTTGTAGGCAGTGAGCTACTGACTACACAAACTTAATTAATATTTTAATGGAGTGTCGCTATGCAAATTTTTATGAATAATGGTCAAGGTGCAGGTTTTCCAAGTACGACCGGTAACCCTTCAGGTGGTGGCCGTGATAACAATCCGCCAAGCAAATAAATGATTTAACATAAGGAGAGTATCATGTCTAAAAATAATAACAGTAAGCCACGCCCTCAATACCCAGAAAATAAACCTAGTATGAAAGAAGGTCAAGTGTCTGGTAAAAAAAAGAAGTAACAACTCTAAACCTTAGCATAATTTAGTTAAAAGATTTATCTCAGGCCATGCGCTCAGCACGTGTGGCTTGATTTTCTAGATACTCTGGCCACTTGATACGTTCAGCTTTTATGCCTTCACTTATCTTAGACTCATAATAGACAGTCATAGACTCCCATAAGTCATAATAATCATCATAGATAACGCAGCTTTGTTCTTTATTCATTTTATTCTGCTTAGCTGTTTGCTCATAGATGTTCTGAAAAAAAGCATAGATGAACCAGATGATAGCTTCAGCACTAGGCGGTAGCCCTTTTAGGTCGCTTATATCTTCAGTCTTTATATACTTAACAAATGATTGTTGCCAATTTATCAGCACTTTATTAGGCTCGTCCCTTGCAGAATTTTCCATACCGACTAGCCAAAAGACGTCTTCAAGACTAAGCCAGTTTCTCTTACTGTCTCGCTCGCTTTTTTTATAAATGAACTCATCTAGCCTGCCTTCTTCATCTTCTACCTTCCAATCAATTTTGTCCCGAATATAGTCAAATGACTTCAAAAATGTTATAAAACAAATCAACTAAACGATTACCACTATAAATGACCATGACTTACTCCCTAGATTATCGCAAACAAGTCCTCAAAAGCTTAGATGAGGGCATGACTTTTGCCGAAGCTGCCGTTTTCTATGATATCAGTCCAACGACTATCCAGAAGTGGAAAAAACGTCTTCACAGCAAAACTACTCGAGATATCAAGCCCTACAAAATAGAAGATGAAGCCTTAGCTCAAGATGTCAAAGACCACCCTGACGATTATCACTATGAGCGGGCACAGCGTTTTAATTGTAGCCCAACAGGCATCAGTAAAGCCTTAAAGCGTATTGGTATTAGCAAAAAAAAAGACACTTGAGCATCCCAAAGCTTGCCCCCTAAAGAGAGCTAAGTATCTAAGAAAACTTAACGACTTCATCGCTCAAGGCTATCCCATTGTTTATATGGATGAGAGTGGCTTTGAGGCCGAGACTATTAGACTCTACGGCTATGCTGCCATCGGAACCCCTTGCATCGACCGCTATAACTGGCAAGGTAAAAAACGAACCAACGTCATTGGTGCTCTCTATGGCAAGATGCTGTTTGCGCTAGATTACTTCGAGAAGAACATCAATGGGGATATATTTTATGATTGGTGCAAGTACACGCTAATCCCAAACCTTAAGAGAAAATGTGTGATTGTCATGGATAATGCTAGCTTTCATAAGCGAGTCCAAAGACTACTCAACAGGCACGGTCACAGGCTTCTATTCTTACCGCCTTACAGTCCTGATCTAAATCCCATTGAAAAGAAATGGGCTCAAGTGAAGTTTCTACGTCAAGGTTGGATGGAAAACGACTTATCTAAATTATTTTATGATATTTGTCCAAGGCATAACTCTTTTATGGTGCAGTGACTATACCATACAAACTTGTAGGCATTGTCTTGTGCTTCTGAAAATAGAAGACAGTTAGTAATAAATGAATAAAAGAGCGCGAGGTACAAGTAAACGGACTGCCGTTTTTATTGATTAAACTATGCTTTTTACTAGTTGAGTCATAATGCCATTTATCTGGATTTAATTTTTGCATAAACAGCCAGCCTAAACTAATAGGTGCAATAGCCTTTGAATAGGCCGCATGGTGAATACAGGCATCAAGATGAGCAACGAAACTCAAAGCTACATGTAGATAGAACTCGCTTGCTGGCATGTCAGCGTTGAGAGTGTCATCCTCATAGTTGAACGTATTGGACAAATAGGTTTTGAATTTTACAATTAGTTGATCACTAAGCTCTTGGTTTAGACATGAGTCTATAACCTTAGTATGCTCAAGTAGAACATGAGCTGTCTCAGCGCCAAAAGAACGCAATAAAGACTCATAAGGGTGACTGAGCGACTCATCCTCTACAAGTTTTATATCTTCCTTAGTAATACTACCTTTTTGCTGTGTAGTGGCTAAATCATCAAATATACTCGCTAATTGAGCTTGTCGTTTTCTATGTATCTTAGAAAGTTTTTTAGTGAGTTGACTTGCTAAGCCCTTGCCTTCCGGTATGCCTTTTATTAATAGCTGAGACGGTAGCATACTAGTAATATACCTTTGCTCTTCAGCTTTAGTCTCATATGAATTGATATTTTCATTTGGCATAGCCACCATCTCTTTATTTGAAATACTATCGCTATTTTAAACTCTTATTTTAATATAAAGCAGAAACTGAATGAACTGATTTAAGCGTTTAAAGTCTGACTGTGGTTATTTGGCAATTTCTTGATAAGTGCCTTTACTGTCAAAGCGACCGTTTAACGCTAAATCTTTTCTATCCGATACTTTGCCTAGGTGACAATACCAGTATTTTTTTGGTACGTTTTTATCAGCTTTAATATAACGAAGAATGATGTACTTAACATAACCTAGCAGAATAAAGCGCTACCAAGCGCCTTCTCATGCTACTTAACAGTATCTTAACGTTTTACGAAATAATCAGGAGTAATATTGGGGTTTGCTTATTCTCCTGTTAGTGGATTATAAGCAGTTACACGCTTTTTATGAAAGGCTCAAAAAACTATGATTGTCACACGTTATTTATTTTCTAGCTATAGAGATGATTGGTACGTCTGTTTAACCTAATGCGGCTCCAACCAATTTATTTCGTGCTTTACCAGCATTCCTGCAGTTTTCCTTAAGCGCGCCCTCAACTGTATACCCTTTATCGCGTTCTGCTTTGCATTTATCCTTTATTTTTTTGATTTCACTTGGATTGTCAATGTAATGCTGAGTGCTTAGAACTTTCTTTCCCTCTTCACCACAAGCAGCCAAGGATAATACTGAAATAACAGCAATACCTATAAGGTTTAAGTTTTTCATATTAACGTCCTGTTTATCGGGATATCTATTCAAAATAGATGATAGTAGCAATTACTTCAGGATTATATCAACTAATTTTATGTTTTAGGAGATAAGTCCATTTTTTGGTGGTGTTCTAAAAAATATGCTGACATCAGACGTATCCATAATTGATATAAAAAAATACCAAATCAAACACTGTTGAGTGATTGTCGAGCTTTTTAGAGAAGCAACAAGTCTTTCGAACGGCTCGACGTAATCGATATCTAAGGCAGCAATTATTGCCTTCTATACCTACAGTATATTGTTTTCCAATTCATTTATGATCTGATTTAAAGTCAGT
>NZ_JBQSXN010000046.1:0-24769 GCF_052378235.1 Psychrobacter sp. AOP3-A1-26 | reverse complement strand
ATTATTTTAGTGATGAATGCTGATGATTGACATTGACGCTTTTGATTATGTTTTTTTAAGCACGCAAAGTCTATAATAAAAAAGATAGAAGTAATGTAGATGTGTAAAAATTAGAAAATGTTTATTTATATATAATCAGCCGATTATCAACAGTTTTTATAGTCGTAAGCCGAGATGCGCGGGCTATTATTATAATTTTCATTATCACATAAAAACTTATCAAAGCGGGTGTCATTATTAATATAACGATGCATAAAGGCTATGCCAGGTTTACTGAGTAATATCTCATTAAAGCGATAACTCGGGCAAAAGTGACTGCCGTTTTTTATCTCTATCTTCATTTTAGGCCCAGACGCATGGCTATAAAAGACATCGCTATGTTTCTTATTGGAAGCAATACGGTCATTTTGGCAGCTAATAAACAGCGCTGGTGTGTCCATGTCGGCATAGTCTTTATTATGATAGGGCGTTTGCGGAATAATGGCACGAACGGCACTGCGCTCTGTTGCCAAACGAAGCGCACCGCCACCGCCCATTGACCAGCCAATAGCACCCAAACGCTGGCTATCTATCTGATTGCCAACCGTGCTGTCATCAATAATGTGATCGAGGGCTGCACTCAATTGAGTTGCACGATTGTCTGGATCGTCATAGATAGAGTTGGTGTTGATGGTAATAACCACAAACCCCCAAGAAGCCAGGCGCGGTCCCCACCACTTGATAGAGGCTTCGTAAGACACATAACCGGGTATCACCGCGATACCGCCTAACAGACCACAGCCGCCAGCATTGGTTGGATAATGAATGGTTCCACCACCAAAGCCGTTTGCTAACTGGCGAGGCACATGCTTGCGAGCCACAGAAAAAGGACCGTTATCGCGGGTGTCTGAAAGCTCAGTCGCAGTAATGACGCTATCAGTAATACAGTTCGACGTTGTTGCTACTGAAGATTTGGTTAATACTTTAAAGGCGGAATCTTTGGTTGAGAGTTCTTTGATTGGCAATGCTTTTTTTGGTAAAACTTTGATTTGTGTTACTTCGTTTGACGTGACCGCCGACACATTGATAGAAGAAAGCAGTGCGCTTATAGCGGTAATCAAGCGTGGGGAAACAGTATTTTTTAGCATGATAGATAATCTGTTATTGGTAAGTTGTGTTTTTCTGCAGGCGGAATAATAGTAGACAGTAATCCATTAGCTGTCAAAAATAACAGTCACCTCTCCAGTGTTGAGAGTAATCAGTAGCATTCGTCTCGGTTTTAAAGTGAAGCCACTATAAATAACACAACGCCAATAACACACCGAAACCTGAGTCTAGTAGATGATGTGATAAAATAATAAGTCACGCATCGTTTTATCTTGAGCATAAGCTCAGATACTATCGTCTTACTCCCATCATCCATGTCTATCTAGCCTAGCTAAAAAAGGCATCCAATACAGTCAGTACTATTTTGAATAATACAAATAATGAAACCAAAAATAACCCCCAAATAAACCATCATAGCCGAGCGTCTGATACAGAGACGGTAACGGATCCAGATTATCAGCTGCCATTTTATGCGCCTTCATGGATATTAAAACTGACAATTTGCATGATTGGTATGTTTGCTTTTTTGCAGGTTTATTCTATTCAGGCAATTTTGCCCGTATTAATGATGGATCTGTCTGCAACCGAGGTACAAGCAGGAATGGTTGTTGGTGCCACGGTGATGGCAATTGCTATCATGTCACCGTTTTTGGGGATGCTGTCTGATGCCGTTGGCCGCAAATCTTTTATCGTTGGGGCATTGTTGTTTTTAGCAATACCCACTGCTTTGATCGCCCAAAGTCCCAGTATTGGCTGGATGGGGATGTGGCGGTTTATGCAGGGCTTGTCTGTACCCGGTATTACGGTGGTGACCATTGCTTATATTGGTGAAGAGTTCGAGGGCAGTGCAGTCACCGAGCTGATGTCGTTTTATGTGTCAGGTTCGGTACTCGGTGGGTTTCTAGGACGGTTTATACTTGGGCATTTACATGAGCTTATTGGCTGGCGTGCAGGCTATTATGTTATGGCAGCCATGACCTTAATAGGGGCGCTGTGGGTAAGTAAGATGCTGCCATCGTCACGGCACTTTATGGCTAATCCAAATTTTCGTTCGGCAATGCAAACACTCGGTGAGCACCTGACCAATCGTTATGTAGTGACTGCCTGCCTATTGGGCGCTTGTGTACTTTTTTCGCTAGTGGGCTGTTTTACCTTTATCAATCTGCATCTTGCTGGTACGCCTTATGAGTTAAGTACGGGCGCGCTTGCCAATATTTTTGCCGTATATTTAATTGGGGTTATCATCACGCCGTTATCGACCACCTTGCTACGCCGATTTGGGTCAGCACGTACCGTTCGAGTAGCGGTTGTGATATCGATGATTGGTGTGCTACTCACACTTGTGACGCCATTATGGGGCATTATCGTTGGGCTTGCCATTATGTCATCGGGCGTATTTGTCACCCAAGCTGCGACCATCAGTTATATTGCGGTGAATGTTAAAAAAGGTCGCTCCTTGGCTTCTGGTTTATATTATATGGGTTACTACGCTGGCGGCACTATGGGTGCATGGTTGTGCGGAATTGTCTACGCGCGTGGGCAATGGTCGCTCACGGTGTGGTTGTTGTTATTTGTACAAGTGCTGGCCTTACTAATCGCCAGCGTTGGCATGGTAAAAACAAGGGCCCGCACGAATTAATTTGATCTTTTAAAGGTGTTTTTATCACTAGGGCATGTCCTCAATCTGAACGAAATCAACTAAATGGGCTAAAAATGGCTAAATCTTGCCAAACTGTGTCAAATAGCTGGCTAATATCTTGATATTATCTGTGCTATTTTCCTTGTTTGACTGCAATTTATCTCGTTTTTATCACCATTTTCAAAATGAGGACACGCCCTAGTTTGATATATCACAATCACAACAATATTTAAATGATAGTTATCGAATTGATAGTCGTATGATACTTACGCAAGCAGGCTTTACATGGTCTGGGTTTTTTCCTACTATCGAAAGGTGCTTTATTCAAAATAATGATAACCATGCTAAGTAATAAGGCTGAATAATAAGGCTAAACGATAATAAAGCGATGCGCTATAAAAGCCATTGGAATTAACCAAAATAACCCACAAGGACGTCAAATTTATGTCAAATATTTATCATAGCGCACCCTCTGCATACGATTATCCTTTAATCGTAAAGCAACTACTGAACCGTGCCAAAACAGTGTCGCTCGATCAAGAGATTGTTTATGCCGACAAAAAACGCCTCACTTATAAAGATTTATTTAATCGTATTAATCGTTTGGCGAATGTTTTAGAAAATCTGAATCTTGCTGCTGGTGATGTGGTGGCAGTCATGGATTGGGACAGTAATCGATATCTTGAGTCGTACTTTGCGGTACCGATGTCGGAGTATATTTTGCAGACGGTTAATATTCGCCTGTCACCAGAAAAAATCCTCTATACCATCAACCATGCTAAACCCAAAGTACTGATGCTCAACTCTGAGTTTGCGCCATTGGTCAAAAACTATCAGTTTGAAAACTCAAGCATTGAGCATATTATTTGGCTTGATGATAATGGCGCGTCGTACGAAGGCGTATTCGGTGGCAACCAAAACCGCGTAGTAGGAGAGTATGAAGCTTTATTAGAAGCTGCTGATGACAGTTTTGATTTCCCAGACTTTGATGAAAATACCATTGCTACCACCTTTTATACCTCAGGCACCACAGGCGATCCAAAAGGTGTGTTTTTTAGCCATCGTCAATTGGTGTTACACAGCTTGGCGGAAGTGGCGACCCTTGGTATGTTACCCAATAAGCAGGGTGTCAGTTATGGTGATGTTTATATGCCGATGACGCCAATGTTCCACGTTCATGCATGGGGTTTTCCGTTTACCGCGACCATGACTGGTTTAAAGCAAGTCTATCCGGGTCGTTATGCTCCTGATGTATTGATGGATTTGATTATCAATGAAAAGGTAAGTATTACCCATTGTGTACCGACGATTTTGCAGATGGTACTCAAAGAGGCGCAGGATCGTGGCGCCAGTTTTAATGGTTTAAAAATGATTATTGGCGGCTCAAAGTTGACCGAAGGTTTGGCAAAGGCTGCCATGGCGCAAGATATCGAAGTTTACACCGGCTACGGTATGTCTGAGACAGCGCCGCTCATTAGTTTGACTGAGTTCAGCCTCAATGAGCCTGAGATGTCTGAGGAAGAAGATATTGCTCGTCGTTGTATGACAGGTAAGCCGGTACTAATGGTTGACGCCCAAATATGGAATACTAGCAATGAGCCGGTTGGTACGGGTAAAGACAATACCGGTGAGCTGGTATTACGAGCGCCTTGGTTGACCCAAAGCTACCTTAAAAATGACGATGCCGGTAAAGAGCTGTGGGAAAGTGGCTATATGCATACCCAAGATATCGCTTATGTACGCCCTGACGGCTATATTAAAATTACCGATCGTCTCAAAGACGTGATTAAGTCGGGTGGCGAATGGATATCTTCATTAGAGATTGAGACGATTCTATCGCTGCATCCATCGGTGGCTGACGTATCGGTGATTGGTATTCGCGATGAACAGTGGGGCGAGCGTCCATTAGCATTGGTAGTGCTCAAACCAGAATGTCAGGATACCAAAGCCGAGGATATCAAAGCACTGGCTGAGCAGGCTGTGACACGCGGTATTATTCCTAAGTATGGTGTACCAAGTCAGTTTAAGTTTGTCGATGAGCTACCAAAGACTTCTGTCGGTAAACACGACAAAAAAGTGATGCGTGAGATGTATGATAAGTAGACCTGAGATTGAGGACACGCCCTAGATAGGTCTAATTATTTTGTATTATGGGCTAAGAAGATTACACGCTTAATAGTTGACCTTTACCATTAGCTCTGTTACATTTTAAACCGATACGTTGTGTATCGGTTTATTATTTCTGGCAAGGATTGCCAGTTATATATTATGATATTATCTAATAAGGCCGTATTGCATCACCCATCGTTTACGCTAAGGACAGCCATTATGAGCGAGCAAACTATTAATCAAAGCAGCAGCCAAGCTGTTAATCAAAACCCTAATCAGGCATCTGATCCAACCTCTCAAACATCATCTGATACTAGCCAAAATTTTGCCGATATATATCATGATTCAATCAATAATCGTGAGGATTTTTGGGCGCAGCAAGCAAAACGTATCTACTGGCATAAAGCGCCTGAGCAAATCCTTGATGACAGCAATCTGCCTTTCGCTAGATGGTTTGTCGGTGGCGAGACCAATCTTTGCTATAACTGTGTTGATCGTCATCTTGAAGAACGCGCAGAGCAAGATGCTTTTATTTGGTTATCATCAGAGATTAATCAAGAATTGATAGAAACCTTTCCAACCGTCGTTGATGCCTTTAACGACTTGGGCAATAACGTTGAGCTTTATACGGACTATACCAAGCGCCGCCTAACCTATAATGATCTTTATAAAGAAGTTAATTACTTTGCCGATGTATTGCAACGTCAGGGTATTCAAAAAGGCGATCGCGTCATTATTTATATGCCAATGATTTTAGAGGCGGCATATGCGATGCTCGCGTGTGCGCGCATTGGTGCGGTGCATTCAGTGGTATTTGGCGGATTTGCCGCGCATAATTTAGCCATTCGTATGGATGATGCCGAAGCAAAAATGGTCATCACCGTCGATGCGGGTCTGCGTGGTGGCAAAGTCATTAATTATAAAAGCCTAGTCAACCAAGGTGTTGAGCAAGCTACGGTCAAGCCTGAACATGTGATGGTGGTCAACCGCGGTATTTTACCGTTTGAGCGAAAAGATATTGATGTCGATTATGCCACTGAACGCCGAATCAGCTGCGACGCCAATGCTATTGTTGAGCCAGTTTGGCTAGAGTCCAATACACCTTCGTATCTGCTCTATACTTCAGGTACGACTGGTACGCCAAAAGGGGTACAGCGTGACACCGGCGGTCATGCGGTGGCAGTGACTACGTCGATGGATTATATCTACGATGGTAAAGCGGGCGAGACTTTTTGGGCGATATCCGATATCGGCTGGGCCGTTGGGCACTCTTATACCATTTATGCGCCATTGCTCGCTGGCATGACCAGTGTTATGTATGAAGGTTTGCCGCATCGACCAAATCCAGGAATTTGGTGGCGAATTGTAGAAGCCAATAAGGTCAATATTCTATTCACCGCACCGACTGGTGTGCGTATGCTCAAAAAGCAAGATGAAACGTGGATGACGCGCTACGATGTTTCTAGTTTAAAATCATTCTTTTTGGCAGGCGAGCCACTTGATGAATCGACTGCCGGTTGGCTAACCAAGCATTTGGGTGTGCCAATTTTAGATCATTATTGGCAGACCGAATCAGGCTGGCCTATTTTAAGCAATACGCCTAAATTCAATGATAAGCCGCACAAACAAGGCTCACCCGGTTACCCAATGTATGGCTATGATGCCCAAGTAATTAATGAAGAAACTGGCGAGGCGTGTGCAGCTGGCGAAAAAGGTTTGCTGGCGATTCGTGCACCATTGCCACCCGGTTGCTTGACTACAGTTTGGCGTAATGATAAGCGCTTTATCGACAGCTATTTTAGCCTAACGGACAGCAATCAATATTCAACGTCAGACTATGCCGTCGTTGATGAGGATGGTTACTTCCATATTCTTGGTCGTACTGATGATGTCATTAACGTCGCTGGTCATCGACTCGGCACCCAGGAAATTGAAGAGGCGATTAGTACCCATCCCCAGATGGCAGAATGTGCTGTTGTGGGTATTCAAGATGAATTAAAAGGCGAGCTGCCCATCGCGTTTTGTGTCCTAAAAGACCACGAACAGGTCGCGACCACCGAAAACCGCTTCCGTATCGAGCAGCAAGTGATTGGCGCTGTAGTCAAGTCTCTTGGCGGTATTGCAAGACCAGCAGCGATTTACTTTCCGCAAGCACTGCCAAAAACTCGCTCTGGCAAAATCCTACGCCGTGCTATTCGCGCTTTGGCAGAAGGCAAGGAGACAGGCGATATGTCAACGCTTGACAATCCCGTAGCGATTGATGCTATTAAAAAGTCTATGAAAGACTATTGATAAGCTAAACTTTTATCATTATCTTATTTCAGTAAAGAAAAGCTCATGAACAACCATGGGCTTTTTTTATTTCTTAATTAAGTATAATTTTAATTGATTCACATAAACCTTGATAAAAGTTAGATAAACGCTTGACCCTAAAATTGGTTTATTGTTATAGTCAATAACGATACGAAATAAATCATTTTAAAATTAAAAGTTATTGATGAAAACTTATGGTTTTTACTCACTCTTAAGAATATAAAGACACCGTTAAATGGTAGTCTTGCAAACAAGATAAGGATATCTTATGCATCACGTTCAGCAGCTCATCAATGGTCAATTCGTTGATTCTAATACTAACGAATGGATTGATATTACCGATCCAGCCACTCAAGAAGTTATCGCTAAAGTCCCGCAAACGACGGATGATGAAATTAATCAAGCCGTCGCTGCGGCCCAAACCGCTTTTCAAACCTGGCGCAAAACGCCCATTACCACCCGTGCCCGCATCTTTTTGAAATATCAGGCCCTGATTCGTGAGCACATGGACGAGCTGGCAGAAACCTTGACCGCAGAGCAAGGCAAAACCATTGCCGATGCGCGTGGTGATGTATTCCGTGGTTTAGAAGTGGTCGAGCATGCAGCAGGTATTGCTAACTTGCAGATTGGTGATTTTGTAGAAAACGTTGCTTCAGGCGTCGATACTTATAGTATTTGGCAGCCATTAGGTGTTTGTGCTGGTATCACCCCGTTTAACTTCCCAGCGATGATTCCACTTTGGATGTTCCCAATGGCAATTGCCACGGGTAATACTTTTATCCTAAAACCATCTGAACAAGATCCCATGGTCACGATGCGTCTGGTAGAGCTCGCCATCGAAGCGGGTGTCCCTGAAGGGGTGCTTAACGTGGTGCATGGCGGCAAAGCAACCGTCGATGCAATTTGTGACCATCCAGATATTAAAGCTGTCTCATTCGTTGGCTCTACCAACGTCGGTAAACACGTCTATGAGCGTGCCAGTCAAGCAGGTAAGCGTGCCCAGTGTATGATGGGCGCTAAAAACCATGGCGTTATCTTACCTGATGCCAATAAAGAGCAAACACTCAATCAGCTAGCAGGTGCCGCATTTGGTGCTGCCGGTCAACGTTGTATGGCGCTGTCTGTCGTTGTTCTTGTCGGTGCCGCTGGTGAATGGATTGATGACATCAAAGCCAAAGCAGAAGGCTTAATCGTCTCAGCGGGTAAACATGATAAAGACTTAGGTCCGCTAATTTCGCCTGCCGCAAAAGCGCGTGTTGAGCATTTGATTGGTACAGGGGTAGAAGAAGGGGCAAGCTTGTTGCTTGATGGTCGTGGTATTACGGTCGAAGGTTATGAGAAAGGTAACTTCGTTGGTCCAACGATTTTTGATAATGTCACTGCGGATATGCAAATTTATAAAGAAGAAATATTTGGACCTGTATTATGTATTATGCGCGCCAATAGCTTAGATGAAGCGATTGAGCTACTTAATGCCAATCCACATGGTAATGGCACGGCAATCTTTACTCAATCAGGGGCTGCCGCGCATAAATTCCAACAAGATGTACAGGTCGGTCAAATCGGTATTAACTTGCCGATTCCTGTGCCACTACCGATGTTCTCATTCTCAGGCTCACGCGCTAGTAAGCTTGGTGATTTAGGTCCTTATGGTAAGCAAGCCGTTCAGTTTTATACGCAAACCAAGACAGTCACTGCGCGTTGGTTTGATGATGAGGCAAGCCGCGGCGTTAATACCACTATTTCAATCTAACGTTAATCATTTATATTGGCAGCATAGCGTTAATATTGCTTAGTATTTTTTAGGAAAAGCCTGATTTTATGATTGTCGCTATGCCGCTGCTATACTGTAGATACAACACTGTATAAACCACATTAGACTGACGGCTTATAACGTTCTCTCCACCATATTTGCTATGCACGCACAAGGATGACCCTATGGATTTTTCATTGACCGATGACCAAATCGCCTTTCGTCAAACTGCCCGTCAGTTTGCGCAAAAAGAGCTAAAGCCAAACGCGGCTGAGTGGGATCGCACCTCACATTTTCCAATTGATGTGATTAAGAAATCAGGTGAGCTTGGTTTTTTGGGACTGTATACCAATCCAGAATATGATGGTTTGGGCTTGCCACGCTTAGATTCTGCTATGGTTTTTGAAGAGTTGGCATGGGGTGATACGGCTGTTGCTGCCTATATGAGTATTCATAATATGGCTGGCTGGATGATTGGTGAATATGGTAGCGACGCGTTATGCAAAAAATATTTGCCCAACATGATCAGTGGCGAATGGCTTGGCAGCTATTGTTTAACCGAACCCAATGCTGGCTCTGATGCGGCTTCTCTACGTACTAAAGCCGATAAGCAAGGCGAGTATTACCTGCTTAATGGTGAAAAAACCTTTATCTCAGGGGCAGGCTCAACCGATGTGTTGGTGGTTATGGCACGTACGGGCGCTGCAGGACCCAAAGGCGTTTCAGCATTTGTGGTTGATGCCGACAGCGCTGGTATCGAATATGGCAAAAACGAGCATAAAATGGGCTGGAAAGCGCAGCCAACGCGTACCATTAGCTTTAAAGATGTCAAAGTGCCAGCAGAGAATCTCATTGGCGAAGAAGGCCAAGGCTTTCGTATCGCCATGAAGGGCTTAGATGGCGGTCGAATTAATATTGGGATTTGTGCAGTTGGTACCGCGCAAGCAGCACTTGAGACAGCGACCAATTATGTGCAAGAGCGCAGCCAGTTTGGTAGCCCAATTGCCAGCTTACAATCAGTACAGTTTAAGCTGGCTGATATGCTGACTCAAACTATTACCGCACGGCAAATGCTCTATCTAGCGGCTAATAAAGTCGATAATAAGGATGCGCAAGCTTCTACTTATTGTGCGATGGCCAAGCGATTATCGACTGATCTTTGTTTCGATGTCGCTAACGAAGCTCTACAGT
The DNA here is from genome assembly GCF_052378235.1 of Psychrobacter sp. AOP3-A1-26. Classification (NCBI taxonomy): domain Bacteria; kingdom Pseudomonadati; phylum Pseudomonadota; class Gammaproteobacteria; order Moraxellales; family Moraxellaceae; genus Psychrobacter; species Psychrobacter sp. AOP3-A1-26. Next base: position 14,678 of record NZ_JBQSXN010000046.1, on the reverse strand, counting down.
TACACGGTGGTTATGGTTATCTAAACGAATATCCACTTGAGCGCCATGTCCGTGATTTACGCGTGCATCAAATTTTAGAAGGCACCAATGAAATCATGCGCGTGATTGTTTCACGTCAGCTGCTACAAGACGATGCGCTAAGTCAGTTACGCTAAGCAGTTTATATAAATAGATAATTTGCTTATTCGAATTTATCAATAAAGCGATTTTATAAAAATTATAATAAGGATGTTTTATGACGGATTACACTAACTTAAACTTATCGATTGACGGTCATACCGCCACAATCACACTCAATAACCCACCTGCCAACACTTGGACGATGGACAGTCTAAAGGCGCTTAAGCAATTGGTTGCTGATCTAAATGCTAATGATGATATTTATGCCTTAATCGTTCATGGCGATGGTGAAAAGTTCTTTTCAGCGGGTGCCGACTTGAACAATTTTGCCGACGGTGATAAAGGTCGCGCGATCAGTATGGCGATTGCTTTTGGCGAAGCGTTCGAAGCATTATCAGCCTATCGCGGCGTCAGTATCGCGGTTATCAACGGCTATGCGATGGGCGGTGGACTTGAATGTGCGCTGGCTTGTGATATTCGTATCGCAGAAGCGCATGCACAAATGGCATTGCCAGAGACTGGTGTGGGCTTATTGCCATGCGCAGGCGGCACGCAAAATCTAACGGCTCTCGTCGGTGAAGGCTGGGCAAAGCGCATGATATTGTGCGGTGAGCGCGTCGATGCAGAGACCGCATTACGTATTGATTTAGTCGAAGAAGTCACGGCAAAAGGTGGCGGTTTATTAGCAGCACAAGCATTGGCACAAAAGGTCGCTAAGCAATCGCCGGTTGCCGTTAGCTATTCTAAAGCGCTTATCCAAGCGGCTAGAAACACACCGCCTGCGCAAAACCTTATCCATGAGCGCGAAGCTTTCGTTAAGCTGTTCGATACAGAAGATCAGCGCGAAGGTGTACAAGCCTTCTTAGAGAAGCGCAAACCAAATTGGCAAAATAAGTAAAGTTTACTGCTTTATTTTTAAGCATAATATTTTTTCATTTAATTTTTGTAGGTCACTTTTATGACAGCAGCTATAGAAGATACAGCACAAGACGCGCCAGTATTGTTTGAGTCGGAGCCGACAGATTGTGGGCACCTGATTGGGATAATGACACTAAATACACCCAAATCGCTCAATGCGTTAAGCGTTGAGATGTGTCAGTTATTATCGCAACAGTTAACGCAGTGGCAAAGTGATGATCAAATGGTAGCGGTTGTTTTAAAAGGCGCTGGCGATAAGGCGTTTTGTGCAGGTGGTGATATCCGTAAGCTATATGACAGCATGTCTAGCAGTGCACCGCTACCGAATCCGTATGCCACAGAGTTTTTCGGTAATGAATATAACCTTTACCGACAAATGCATTTTTACTCTAAACCATTAATACTGTGGGGCGATGGCATCATTATGGGTGGCGGCATGGGGCTAATGGCGGGTTGTAGTCATCGTCTGGTCACTGAGCGTACCCGCTTTGCGATGCCTGAGATTACCATTGGCTTATTCCCTGATGCCTCCGGTAGCTGGTTCTTGCAGCGTATGCCTGCCAAAACAGGTTTATTCTTAGGGCTAACGGGTGCGATGTGTAATGGTAATGACGCACTATTGGCCAATCTTGCAGAGTATGCCGTTGCCAGTTCTGATTACGATGCCATTATACAGCGCTTAAAACAGAGTAATTGGCAATCGGGAGCTGATAGCACAGATAAAGGTCATAACAATAGCGCTCATAATATCGTCAGTCGCGCACTGGCAGCACAAACGGTAGCCGAATTGCCTGCTAGCAAATTAGCAGCCTACTGGCATCCGATTCAGCAGCTGATGAATAGTGGCGGTTTGAGTGACATTGATGCTTTGCTACAAAGTGATGAGGCGCTTGCACAGTTAGATAAAGATTTTGCTGCAGACAGCTGGACACAGCGAGCCGTGGCTACCTATCGACATGGCTGTCCGGTGACTGCTGCCTTGACCCATGCGCTTTATTATAAGGTTGCTGATTTATCGTTAGAGCAAGTGCTGTATCTAGAGACTAATGTCGCGGTACATTGTGCCGCTAATCCCGACTTTAAAGAAGGTGTGCGTGCGCTGTTAATTGACAAAGACCGCAATCCACAATGGTCGCGTTCGTTGGCAGAGTGCCTCAGCGCCGAAGGACAAGAATATATTGAGCAGCACTTTGTAAGTCCTTATGCTAAAGATGAGCATCCTTTTGGGGACTGGCTGGGCGATGAGTCACTATGCAATCAGCTCGTACGCTAAGAATAGAGTTTTGCGATTTACCATAACGATTAAATTTAAAAAGTCTAGGGTGTGTCCTCATTTTAAAGAGAGCACGCCCTAAATAAATGCAGAATTAATAACACAATCAACCATCAAGGAATGATGAGATGAATACAAAGGATACGAATACCACTAATACTGATAAGCCAGATATCGCCTTCATTGGGCTTGGCAACATGGGCGCACCGATGGCGGAGAACTTATTAAAGGCAGGTTATGCGCTATCTGTCTATGATTTATCTGAAGAGGCAACCCAGCGTTTACAGCAATCAGGCGCTCGCGTTGCAGCCAGTCCAAAAGATGCGGCAAGCAATGCTCAAGTCGTCATTAGCATGTTGCCTGCTGGCACGCACGTTCATTCTGTTTATTTAGGCGATGAGGGCTCTGAAGGCTTATTGGCGCAGCTCCCTAAAGGCACACTAGTGATTGATAGTAGTACCATCGCTGCGGCTGATGCAAGGACAGTGGCAGAAGCCGCAAGCAAGCTTGGCATAGACTTTCTCGATGCGCCAGTCTCTGGTGGTACGGGCGGCGCTATTGCAGGCAGCCTGACCTTTATCGTGGGGGGGAGCGAGGAGGGATTTGCCAAAGCCAAGCCGATATTAGGTGTGATGGGCAAGAACATCTTTCATGCGGGCGAGCATGGCGCAGGACAGGTGGCAAAAATATGTAATAACATGCTATTGGGTATCTTGATGGCGGGCACGGCAGAAGCGATTAATTTAGGTGTCAAAAATGGCTTAGACCCTAAAGTGTTGTCAGATATTATGCTGCAAAGTTCGGGTCGTAATTGGACATTAGAAGTCTATAACCCTTACCCGCAAGTGATGGAAAACGTACCTTCGAGTAACGGTTACCAAGGTGGATTTATGAGTAAATTGATGCAAAAAGATCTTAACCTTGCCATGCAAACCGCTAAAAATATCAATGTTGATACCCCTATGGGTGCTAGAGCCACTGAGCTTTATGACGCTCACGCGGTAGAGAATGGCGATAAAGACTTTTCTAGCATTATGGGGCGGCACGATAGCTCGCTACTATAGTTAAAATACTTTAAAAACGCTACCTGCAGTACGTGATGTAGCGATATTACTTCTCACTGACTATATCTTAGAGTGACGGAAGAAGCATAAAAAAAGGTCTTCGCTATTATTGTAGCGAAGACCTTTTTTAGGTTGCCCAGATAGCGTGCGACGGGGATAAACTTTCCTTTTAATAGTGAATCGGCTATATAACACGTTTGAATTTAGCTTTGTAGATCGTAAACCAGTGATTGGATGTCTTGCGCCGCTTTTTGTAAACGTGGCACGTGGGTCAAAAGGTCATCCAAAGACACGCGAATGGTTGGCGCATGAATATACAATGAAGCCAGATAGCGTGATTTTTTGTCCAATATCGGAACCGATACGGCGACCATTTCAGAGATAAACTCTTCATTGTCGATTCCGACGCCAGTGGCTGCGATACGATCCAGCTCTGCATTTAGCGCATCAATATCGGTAATGGTGTTTTTGGTGAATTTGTCTAATGGCAAGCCCTGCAGTATCTTAGCGCGGCTGGCAGCAGATAACTGGCTTAAGTAAAGCTTACCTGTCGCGGTACACCACATCGGTGATTTCGCACCTACTGGCAGGTAAATCTGAATGGGCAGCGTCGTTTTTGCTCGATTGGTATAAATCATACTCATCTGATAAGGCACCCCAATGCCGCAAGTTTCTTTGATCTCATCGACCAGATTTTGCAAAATCATTTGCCGCTCATTAAAGAACAGTCGCTGCTGCCAAAGCTCGACACTCAGATTGCGCACGCGCTTTCCAGGAATGATACCACCACCAATATCGACGGTCACAAACCCGTCGTCGACTAGGTTTTGAATCAATCGATGAATGGTTGGCTTCGGAATATCGAGCGCTTGAGACAGCTCAAGTGGAGAGAGGGGCTTGGCAGCATAGGACACCGCTTCGATAATCTCTAACACACGGGTAATCGACGATACTTTAGGCATATAAATAGCTCAATAGTAGTAAAAAGAATAAAACAGAGAACACCACAACGTTACAACGCTTTAATAAATAAGACCAATAGTGATAAATACGAAGTCTTACAACAAATTTACCATTAGCTCTAATTTAGCATAATCTCAAGCTTAGACAAGGGTTGGTCTTATATATAACCATATTTATGTGAACTGCCAGAATGTTTAAGGCTTTAGCTATAAAAGCAATACTAGATACGTCAACTCACAAAACACAACAAACTGTAGTAATAATCTATATAATAGCCATTGAGTTAAACGACGGGTTAGGTCATCATATTGACATATTTTGTAATACCTTTACATGAACGTTAAGCTACTTAATATTCATGTCGGCGCTGTCCGGTTACTTTGAGAACTTTGTGTAACAGGAATCTCAAGTTTTGCCAGTTGGTGTAGCAATTATTACAATACCTATGCAATCTTTACATAATGGCAAATAAAAAGCGCGTCTGTGGGGGTGACTTTTTGAGCCAAAATTGTTTTAATCTGCTCAACAAAATGATTGTTTAAAAAAAACTGAATTATCATTTTTTACGGGCGAGTTATTTCACACTTTAGGAGAGTACTTATGAAACTTATTAAATTAACAGCCATTTCTGCTGCTGTTTTAGCGTCAACTGCTGCACTTGCAGCTGAGCCAGTTGTTGTTGTTGATGACAATGATGCCGTTGTATACGAAGCAGAGCCAGTTGCTGTCGCCTATGAAGCAGAGCCAGTTGCCGTTGTTGACGACAATGCTGCCGTTGCATATGAAGCAGAACCAGCCAATGTACAAACAGCTAATGCATATAATGCTGATGCAGGCGTAGTACGTAACACTGCTGGTGCTGTAGTTGGTGGTACTAAGACTTTCTTCCAAACAGCTATCAATCCAGCAGCTGTTAGCGCTGAAATCGGTTCATTAGGTTACGGTGCGAACGTTGCTTGGGCACTTAACGACAAAACTGAACTACAAGCTGGTTGGGCAGGTGGCGATGTTGCTGACCTATTTGGCGGTGATTTCGATGCTGGCGACGTAAACTACGACGTTGATGCCGATTTCAGTAACCCATACCTAGGCGTGCAATTACGCCCTGCAGCTAACTGGTTCACTATGGGTGCTGGTATCATCGTACCTGACAACGATATCGACGTGCGTGCTAATGCTGATGGTAAGAATTTCACGCTTGACGGTCAGCAATACAATGCTAAAGCAGTTGGTACTTTAGACGGTACTTTAGAACATCGTAATAAACTAGCGCCATATGGTACGATTGGTTTCCGTCCAAACATCGGTAACAACTGGGGTGTGTTTGGTGAGATCGGTGCCGCATATATGGGTAAAACAACTGCCACAGTTAATGCAGCTGATCCAGATAGCGTAGTTAACTACACAGATGCAAATAATGTAAATCAAGTTACTACTGCAGGCGAAGTTGCTAAGATTGCTGAGCAGGAATTAGAAGATAAAGACTGGTTAGAATGGTTCCCAATCGTTAAATTGGGCGCAACTTACCGTTTCTAATCTAATCACAGCCTAAGTGCTGTTGTTAGAAGAAAAGTAAGCGCAAAAAACGATCCTCTCGAGGGTCGTTTTTTTTGGTCTAAAATAAAGTGATGTTTTTTTTAGAGTAATAATGCTTATATAGTTAGTGAAAAGTAATATCGATACATCACGTACTGCAGGTACTGTTTTTTCTAGCTTGCTGTGCCTATGCAGACAGAGGCTGCAAAAAAACTATACCCGCAGTATCGTAGCGTTTGTAAAGTATTTTAACTATAGATTGGCTAAAAAATGACGACAGTTTGTTGTGGGGATAAGACAGCGAGGTGATAGTCGGTTTGGCAATCTGCAATGATAGTCAAGAACGACTCTGTTTTAGTGCTATTGATCAAGTCAGGTATAAAGTAAGAGTAATCTTTTCCCAAGCCTTGTGCCAGTTTATATTGATGAATTTTTATAAAGCTCTCTTTTATTTGCCATAGCAATCTAGAAACACTGGCATGCTCATGACTGGTTAATTGCGCCAAAGCAGCAACCTCGTTATCGTCATAAAAGCGCTCGGCAACGTGCCATGGAATATCTTGCACTTCGATATCGATGCCAATAGCTCGATATTTGCTTAGAGCGACCGCCACTTTATCTCCTGAGTGGCTAAAGCATACATAGTAACCGCTATTGCTAAGCTGATAGGGAAATTGCGCGTCGTTAAGTATGTCATCGATTCCAAGCTCATCTAGCAAAAACTGTAAGAGTTGTCTGACACCGCTGCGTTGCTGCTCGCGTTTATGCTTGTGCTTATGCTTAAGGTATGGCTGCTCAGTGACAATCTGAGCGGTTATGCACCAAGATTGGCAGTCAAGCTGAGTGTAACGAATATGATGTAGCATTGGGGCTATTATGGGCATGGGCGTCGACATAGACATTGGTATGAGTTTTTAAATAGATGTTTGGCGATTATAGAATGGTCAATAATAAAAGCCCAGCAATATAATATTGCTGGGCTATTTTTAATAGAAGTGAACCGCTATCGGTGAGATTAGTAAGACAACTCAGCACGGCGGTTTTGTGCATAGGCGTCTTCAGTCGTACCAGCAGCAACAGGACGTTCTTCGCCATAGCTGATAACACGAATGTTATTTACCGCAACACCTTGCGTAGCAAGATAGTTACGTGCTGCTTGGGCACGGCGCTCACCTAGTGCGATGTTGTATTCACGGCTACCGCGCTCATCTGTGTGACCAGCGATGACCACACTCGCTGATGGGTTTGAGCTTAGCAATGCGGCGTGTTGGTTAAGAACACTGGCGGCTTGTGAGGTGATTTCACTGCTGTCAAAAGCAAAGTATACCACCGCTTGTAGATTTTCAGCGCCAGTAATCACCGTATTTGAGTTGTCGACGACAACTGCACCAGTGTAGCCTGCTTGCCCAGATGGGATACCTAGTGGGGCAACCACGACCTCAGAAGTCGTACGTTTGGTGGCACAACCTGTGGTTAGAGCAACAGCACTAGATAGTACGGCTAAGGCTGCGATCTTAGAAAAACTGATTGACATAATAAGCTCCTAAAATTTTAATTAATTAACTTTGTTGTTTTAAACTGCTTACGGTAAAACTTAGGCAATTGCTATCTATAATATACTAAATGTTACTTTATGTAAGTAGTATTACTGTAAGTAATTCGAGAAATTACATATAGATATATTGCCTATTATGCCAGCGTTTATCTTTTTCATAAGGTCTAATAGTATCGCATTAACCTATTTTAATTTATGATTACCCTTGAAATCTAGCGGTTTAAGTCAATGTAGCTTAGGGGCTGTATAGAATTCATCTATTAGGACTGCTGATCGCTAAAATAATTCCAGACTAGGCGTAAATCGAAGGTAATGTCGAGACCTTAGCTAGATTTACAACAACGTCTGGGGCGATTTTAGCATCAGTCCGAAGGAACAGGACTATTTTTTGCCACTTCATAGCCAAAACTATCGCGCTTAGAATAACTAAACTTACTATTTTTGGCGTCGAATTGCCTAAAAAATAGTCTCTGTCAGTTCCTTAGCTGAATTCTATACAGCCCCTAGACTGATATGGCTGATAATTATCCATCTTTTGCTTTATCTACTTTGCTATAAATGCTGTTATAAATATAACCATTATAAAACCAATAGGAAATCATATGTCTACCGCTGAAACCGCTGCGCAAATTGTCAATCCTGAAATGCCTGATGTGCCAGCGCATAATCCGAGTAAAATTAACTTAAAAGACTATCAACCGCCAAGCTTCGATGTGGAAACCGTTGATTTAGATATTAAGCTGTTCGAGGAGCATGCGCAGGTAGACAGTACCCTAAAAATGGTACGCCAAACTGTGGGTGATATTGTTTTGTTCGGTGAAGAGCTAGAGCTGCTTGCCGTTACGATGAATGGCGAGCAACTGACACCTGAGCGTTATCAGCAAACTGCAGGTAAGTTGACGATTACTGATGCGCCTGATGAGGTGACGTTAGCGCTTCAAGTGCGTATCTGTCCGCAGACCAATACCGCGCTTGAAGGTTTTTATATGGCGGGTAGTGGTGACGAAACGATGTTTGTCACTCAGTGCGAGCCAGAAGGCTTTCGTAAAATCACCTTTTATCCAGACCGTCCTGATGTACTCGCGATATTTACCACGCGTCTTGAGGCGGATAAGTGTTATCCAACGCTATTGGCCAATGGTAATCTAATCGAAGCGGGTGGGGTTGCAGAGGCACCAGACCGTCATTATGCGATTTGGCACGATCCAACCAATAAACCAAGCTACCTGTTTGCCTGCGTGGTTGCAGACTTAGATGTGCTAACGGATAGCTATACCACCAGCGAAGGTCGAGAGGTGTTGCTCGAAGTATATGCCAAGTCTGCCGATATCGATAAATGCGATGTTGCTATGCAAGCGCTCAAAGATTCGATGCAATGGGACGAGGTTAATTATGGTCGTGCCTATGACTTAGATCGTTATATGATCGTTGCGGTGAGTCAATTTAATATGGGTGCGATGGAAAATAAAGGTCTGAATATCTTTAATACTGCCTGTGTCTTATCTAGTCCTGAGACGACGACTGATAGCCGTAGCTTTAGCGTAAAATCTATCATCGCCCATGAATATTTTCATAATTGGACGGGCAATCGTATCACTTGCCGTGATTGGTTCCAGCTGTGTTTAAAAGAAGGTCTTACCGTCTATCGTGATCAATCGTTTTCAGCGGACCAGCAGTCAAGCGCGGTACAGCGTATCGATGATGTCGCCAATCTACGTGCCCATCAATTCGCAGAGGACGCAGGACCATTGGCGCATCCAGTACGCCCTGAAAGTTTCGTTGAAATTAATAACTTTTATACCACGACCGTTTATGAAAAAGGCGCTGAAGTCGTCCGTATGCTTGCTAATACTTTGGGTGCAGAAGATTTCCGTAAAGGCACCGATGAGTATTTTCGTCGCTATGATGGACAAGCGGTGACGGTTGAAGACTTCTTATCAGCGCTCAGTATCACCAATGACAAAATCGAGGACTTTATCGATTGGTATCGCCAACCAGGCACACCTGTTGTATCGGGTCATCAAAATTACGATAGCGCCGCACAAACATTGACGATTACCTTGAGTCAGCAAACTCGTCATGTCAGCGGTTTTGATGAGCCAAAACCCTTGCCAATTCCAGTGTCAACGGCATTATTTGATCAAGAAAGTGGCGAAATCATCGCTGAGCGTATGCTCCTGTTAGACCAAGCAGAGCAGACCTTCGTTTTTGAAGATGTGACTAGTGAACCTATCGTGTCATTGCTACGTGACTTTAGTGCGCCAGTACAGCTGAATTATGATTATCAAGACAAGGATTTGGCATTTTTGCTTAAGTATGAGACCAATGGTTTCAATCGTTGGCAAGTGACCCAAATGCTAGTCAATCGTATTTTACTGCAATCTCAAGGCTCAAAAAGTAATCCTGAAGTCTTCCTACAAGCAGTGGCACAGACGTTGCCTGATTTAGCTGCCGACGATGCGATGTTGGCTGCGCGCTTGCTTGATATCCCGTCAGCGCAAGAGTTGGCCGCTGCCATTCATAAGGATTACGATCCAGAGCTGGTCAAAACGCAACGAGATGGTTTATATCAGCAGTTGGCAGAGGCGCTAAAAAATCAGTGGGCAACGCTATATCAACAGCTACCTCTGCAAGCTTATGATGACAGCGCTGAAGCTCGCGGCAAACGCGCGCTACGTAATGTGGTGCTCGATATGGCATTGACTGCCAATGTTGAAGGTGCTGGCGAGTGGGCGCAGCAGCAGTATGACAATGCCAGCTGTATGACGGAGCGCTTTGGGGCGTTAAAGGCGATAATTAATCATCAAGTAGCAAATGCCGATGATTATTTGGACGATTTTTATAAACACTTTCAAGACGATGATTTGGTCATTGATTTGTGGTTCAGTGTGCAAGCGTCTGCCGATAACGTCAGCCCTGAGATTATCAAGTCACTATTGGCGCATAAAGATTTTGATTGGAATACGCCCAACCGTGTGCGCTCAGTGATTAGTGCCTTTACCTCGCAGCCAACGGTATTATGGACGCAAGAAGGCTTGGATATCTATACCGCTGTGATTAAAAAGTTAGATGACTTAAACCCTATGATAGCCTCGCGCCTATTGCAAGTGCTGGCGCGTTGGAATACCTTGGCTGAGCCACGTCGTCAAATGGCACATGAGCAACTGCTTGATGTACAGCAGCAGGCTTCCTCTAAGCATGTGCATGAGAGCCTAAGCAGTGTATTGGCAGCAGCGAATGAGTAGGTTTACATAAACCATTTTATAAGTGATAGAGTACAAAAAACCCCGTCTGACATTTAATGTCAGACGGGGTTTTTATGGTTATTAATGACGGCTATTAGCGGTTAGGCAATACGTCTTTGACCATGTCACGCAGGTTGTGCAATGCTTCGACGGTACTATCCCAGTCTAAGCAACCATCAGTGATAGATTTACCGTATTCAAGCTGGCTCAAGTCTTCAGTGAGCTTTTGGTTGCCGCCTTTTAGATGACTCTCAATCATCATGCCAATGATAGATTTATTGCCATTTTGAATTTGCTCTGCGACGTTTTTGATGACCATTGGTTGCAAGTAAGGGTCTTTACCTGAGTTGGCATGGCTTGAGTCAATCATAATCTTGCTACTGGTTTTACCTTTAGCCAGCGCGTCTTCTACTTGAGCAACGGCTGTTTCATCATAGTTAGGCTTGCCGTTACCGCCACGAAGAACGACGTGCGCGTATGGATTGCCTTTAGATTTGATGATTGATACTTTGCCGTCTGATGATAAGCCTAAGAAGCTATGACCGGCTTTGACCGCTTGCATAGCGTTGACAGCGACGGTCATGCCGCCATCCGTACCATTTTTAAAACCAACGGGGCATGATAAGCCTGAGCTCATCTCACGGTGCGTTTGGCTCTCAGTGGTACGAGCGCCAATTGCCGACCAGCTGATCAAATCTTGCATGTACTGCGGGGTATTCGGGTCAAGGGCTTCCGTTGCGCACGGTAGGCCTTTTGCGTTTAAATCAAGCAGTAACTTACGGGCTGTACGTAGGCCTTTTTCGATATCAAAGCTGTCATTCATATCAGGGTCATTAATCATACCCTTCCAACCAACGGTCGTCCGTGGTTTTTCAAAATAAACGCGCATCACTACGAATACGCTGTCTTCGATCTCTTTTGCCAATATGGCTAAGCGATCGGCATATTCGTGGGCGGCTTTAATATCGTGAATAGAGCAAGGACCAATAACCACAAATAGGCGCTTATCTTTACCATCCAAGATATCTTGGATAGTGTTGCGACCTTTGAGAACGGTTTTATACGCTTCGTTTGATAAAGGCAGCTCAGTTTTTAGCTCAGCGGGTGTGATTAAAGGAATGAACTTTTCAATATTCACGTCGTCAATATCTGCATTATGAGTAGCTGGTGTTGTCATGATTATATATCGTCTAGCTAATGTATAGGGATATTCATTATGCTGACAAAAGTGCCGGTTGACAAGGGCAGTCGCGTAGTTAATTGACTGATAACTGGAATGTTGAGGCTAAAACTTGGTTATAGTTGTTGGTTAGACATATTCTTATAGGGTTTATAACCTAACATAAAAACAATCTATTAAGTGGCTCTCTATACCTGAACTGAATCTAAATTTTGACAAATAGACTGACTCATGTATCCATATTTTTAATTGTCAGCACTGGATTTTATGTGCTAATTTCGCTATTTTTAGCAGCGTCACGTATGATGACGCTATAAATCACTTAATTCGAGCATTATAAATAATGCCATAGTGCATTTGAGTTGGCACCCTAACACTGATTTCGTGTGCTATATTTTATAATGATTCTGTATTTTAAAATATTTATATTTTTGACTTTTGTATTACTTTAATATTGAGAGCTTGTCATGACAGATTCTGCTACGCCTCACCAACCATCGGATGTAACGGTACAGCCCGATATTTATGATGACGTGTCTGCCGTGACAGCGGCGCCACTGGTCATCGGTATTGTTGCAGGCGAAGTCTCAGGTGATAGTTTGGGTGCAGATTTTATGCAGCAGATGAACAATCTACGTGATGATATCATTTGGATTGGCGTTGGCGGTGCCAAAATGCAGGCGCAAGGGCTGCAAAGTATTTTTCCGTTGTCACGTTTGGCAGTGATGGGATTGGTAGAAGTGGTTGCTCAGCTCCCTGACCTACTGAAAGCGCGCCGCGAACTGTTGGCGGCTTTTAAAACGGCAGATATTGATTGGTTTATTGGCATTGATGCGCCTGACTTTAATCTTCGAGTTGCCAAAAAACTAAAGCCTGAAGACGTATTTTGTGTGCAGTATGTCAGCCCTTCTATTTGGGCATGGCGCGAGTCGCGTATCCACAATATTAAGGCGGCGACCAATTTAGTATTGTGTTTATTCCCGTTTGAGCTACCAGTATATGAGCGTTACAACCATCCAGCGATATGTGTCGGTCATCCGTTATTGCGAACTATAGATCAGACGTTGTTAGATACGCCAATTAACCAGCGCCGTAGCGAGCTGGTTTGGCACAATGATGGTTTGCAGCAGTTTTTTATTGATCGTTTCGATGAGGTCAGCCAGCTTATTTGTGTGATGCCAGGGTCTAGACGTGGTGAGATAACGGCTATATTGCCATTGATGTTGGATGGGATTCAAAGGCTTATTTTATTAGACCCAAATCTGTGTTTTATCATTCCAACCGTTGATCAAAATCATCAGTATATCGTTCAAGAGGTCATTGATAAACGCTCAGAACAACTGCGCGCGGCTATTGTCGTGGTCTATGACGATAGCCAGCCCGCCTTTAGTCAGCAGGCAATGGCCGCATCAGATATGGTGATGCTCGCATCGGGTACAGCGACCCTTGAGGCGATGTTGCTTGAACGTCCGATGGTGGTCATTTATCAGTTGAATCAATTGACATATCAAATTGCTAAACGGCTGGTCAAAGTGCCTTATGTTGGCTTGCCCAATATCTTGGCAAACACTGCGATTGTACCCGAGCTTATCCAAGAGCAGGCGAGTGGCGACAATATCTGTCGCACCGTCATGCGCCTATTGCAACCGCGTGCCTATGCTGAGCAATTAAAAGCGCTCGTTGAAACCAAGCACTTATTACAGCAGCAAAGCAATCACGATCCCGCTAACAGTGTGATTGAGCAATGGTTTATGCAAGACAGCCATCTGTCTAAACAACCAATCACAAATCAAGCTTCGCAATAAATCAATAAGACATTATAAGTTATGAGTATTATGCCGCACACAGAACAAGATAATACAGAGAGTCATACATTACAGATTGAAAAAGTTATTGAACAAATTGATATCAAAGGACAGTATATTAATTTGGCGGCTCCAATACGTTTGAGTGGTCAGCTAAATGTGACGGATTTAATTGACCAATACGCGCCAAGCTCGAACCAAGTCTTTATTAATAAGTTACAGATTGGCATTGATGAAGCAGGGCGTGGACCACTACTAGGTAGCGTTCATGTCGCTGCTGCGATACTGCCGCTCACTTGGGCAGGCTTGATTGAGGCGGAGCCGCTCAAAGGTACGCCATTGGCTATATTGACAGACTCAAAACAGCTGAGTGAAAAAAAGCGGGACATTCTATATCCATTGGTTCAGCAGCATACCATTGGTTATGTCGTCGTTGACATTCCAGCAGCAGTCATCGATCAGGTCAATATCTTGCAAGCAACCATGCTCGGTATGCGTTTATGTACCGAAGTCTTATTAGAAGCGGCCGCTAAACATTTTGTGAGCATCAAACCAGACACCGATGATGCACCTTATCCTATGCAAGTAGAGGTGTTATTCGATGGTAATCGCTGTCCTGATTTAGACTATACACGCCTTGCTAAATTAGGAGTAAAAGAGTTAGCGATTGACTGCCAAGCTTGGGTAAAAGGCGATGCTCGCCATACCAGTATTGCAGCGGCGAGTATCTTAGCAAAAGTAAGCCGCGACAAAACTATGTATGCGCTTGATGCTCAGCATCCTGAATATGGTATCGCCAAACACAAAGGCTATCCAACACGCGCCCATATGGAAGCGATTGAGACGTATGGGGTATTGGCAGCGCACAGACGTAGTTTTGCACCCGTTAGAAAAGCACTTGAAAGCTAATAGAACTATACCTCTATGAAATAGCCTAAGCAAAATATATATTGTCATTTAAATAGAAAATCCCGCCGGCTCTTAAGAGTAAGCGGGACTTTCTTTAGCCATTTAAATTT
>NZ_JBQSXN010000045.1:0-25707 GCF_052378235.1 Psychrobacter sp. AOP3-A1-26 | reverse complement strand
TAGTAGGAATCCCCTTCACTTTTAGGGTGGGGAGGAAGTCAAGAATTAGCGGTTGTTGTCTTTTACCTTGTTTGAAGACACGCCCTAGCTATTTTAAATAATCATTGAGCAGTATTAACGGTAGCCAGTTTACTCAAAGCGAATAGGGTTTGAGCAAACCTGTCTAAAGGAAATAAGTGCGATTATGTCCAGTGTCCCATCACCCATGGCATCAACCTCCAGTCATCACTACGAAGACAACTCCATCACTGACGGTTTAGTACTGCCACTTGCTGGTCATTGCTTTCATTGCGGTGATCCAGTCCCACAACCGCCGTTTCATGCTGAAATACTAGGCAAGTCTCGTGAGATGTGCTGTATGGGCTGTCAGTTAGCGTCAGAGAGTATCGTAGAGGCTGGGCTTGAGCAGTATTATCTGGATCGCTCAGAAATTAACCGCACGGCCAGCTTACCGACGCAGTTGACGCGTCTCGAAGCTTATGACCATGACGAAATCAAATCACAGTTCGTCTATGCGCAAGACGGCATGTCGGTTGCAGAGTTGTCTGTCAATAACTTACGTTGTGCGGCCTGTACTTGGTTGATTGAATCGCGGTTAGATGAGCTGGATGGTATCAGTCAATGTCAGGTCAATTTAACCAATCAGCGTATGCGCGTGATTTGGGATGAGAGCAAACTGCCTATTAGCCGTATTCTCGCGGTTATTAATGAGATTGGCTATGAAGCCAAGCCTTATCGGCAGGATACCCACGAAGCCATGCTGGCGCGACATAACAACCAAATGCTAGTTCGTTTAGGCATCGCCGCATTGGGTTCGATGCAGGCAATGATGTATGCAGTGCCGATGTATTTTGGCGCGAGCAGCGATATGTTGATATTTCAACGTGATTTTCTGCGCTGGGTATCGTTATTCGTCAGTACACCGGTATTCTTTTATGCTGGCGTTCCTTTCTTCACCTCAGCATGGTCAGCGGTTCGTGCGCGTCAAGTCAATATGGATGTGCCGGTTAGTATTGCTTTGATTGTAACATTCTTTGCCAGTCTTTATGCCACTATCACTGGACAAGGGGAAACCTATTATGAATCGGTCAGCATGTTTATATTCTTCTTACTGGCTGGACGCTATATCGAGCACAATGCGCGCCTAAAAGCAGCCAGTATGGCCAATGATTTGGTGGTGGTTGAGCCAGTATTGGTACAAAAAATTGCAGAAGATAAAGAAGCTGCTGAACGTATTTTGCAGCGACTAGAACAAAATGTACTTAAGCAACAAGCCTTTGATAAGCAGTCTGAACAAACCATTAATCAGGCGGAGGGTTTGGCTGTTGATAAAGTAACTACTATAGTTTTATCAAAGTCTGTGCCTGACTTTATGCAGAGTATGGATAGCAATATCCATCAGTTGACATCGGATATCGCCCAAAAATGGCAGCAGACGAAAAACCAACCAGCCGACCCCTCAAAACTAGATGCGCTCTCAAATGTAGAAGGCGACGCGGAAGAAAAGAAAATGGTAACCGCTCATAGCTTACAGGTGGGTGACATCATTTTGGTTGAGGCTGGCTCGGAAATTATCAGTGATGGTATTTTGCTGAGTCAGGCTGCCACAGTATCGCAAAGCTTGCTAACGGGCGAGGGCGATTTAATCATTAAGTCGCAAGGGGATTATATCGTTGGCGGGGCGCAAAATGATAGCCAACCGTTTGAGATGTTGGTGACAGCGCTGCCAGAAGACAGCCAAATTGGTCTGATTGATCGGCTGATGAACCGTGCCATGAGCGAAAAACCCAAACTGGCACAGCAAGCAGATAAGCTGGCACGTTGGTTTGTTGCACGGATTTTAGTGCTGTCAGCCTTGGTGTTTATTGGCTGGTACATTGTCGATCCAAGCCAAGCGATTTGGGCAACCGTTGCTGTATTGGTTGCGACATGTCCTTGTGCGCTGTCTTTGGCGACACCGATTGCGCTCACGGTGGCGACCAATCGACTGGCAAGCTATGGGTTTTTGACCACGCGTGGACATACGCTACAAACTTTAGCAGAAATCACCCATGTGGCTTTTGATAAAACAGGTACGCTGACTTATGGCAAGCCTAATTTATTGAATATTGCGCTAGTAGAACCTATAGAGCAACATAAAGCTTATGAGGTGAACGATTTTGGAAATGCCGAACCATCTGAGCAAAAAGATCATCTATTAGCAATTGCCGCGGCACTAGAGGTAGGCAGTCGGCATCCGATTGCGCATGCCTTGCTAACCGCTGCCTATCAGCTGCATCTACCAGCCACGCAAGCATTACAGCACTATCCAGCTGGTGGCGTTGAAGCTATGATTGATGGGGTGTTATATCGCATCGGTCATGTGGATTTTGCCTTAGACAGCACTAGTAATCCCACTGCAAGCAATGATTTTACGATTGACTTGGCCGCTGAGCGAGCAAGCTCAGCAGTGGTACTATCTTGTCAGAAAACTTGTCAGAAAAATGAATCAGCCACTTGGCAAGCGCTGGCGTGTTTTTATTTTAATGACAAGGTGCGTGATAGCGCCAAATCGATGCTCGATACACTAAAAGGGCTGGGGATTGAATCGGTGATGCTGACAGGTGACCCAAGCCCGCAAGCAATGGTAATGGCGGAAACTTTAGGTATGCAGTCCGCTTATAATGGTCTATCACCAACAGACAAGGTTAACCATATTCAGCAGCTGCAAGCTAACGGTGCAGTGGTGCTGATGGTCGGCGATGGTATCAATGACGCACCCGTATTGGCAGCAGCAGATGTCTCAACCTCGATTGCTGGCGCGGCAGATTTGGCGCAAGTATCGAGTGACAGTATTATTTTAAACGGACAGATTGAGGCCATTACTGCGGCCAAGCGTATCGCTAATAAAACGGAGCGCATTATCAAGCAAAACTTCCGCTGGGCACTTATTTATAATGGCAGTGTATTAATACCAGCGGCTTTAGGTTATGTACCACCTTGGCTCGCTGCTATTGGTATGTCGCTAAGTTCATTGTTTGTGGTGCTAAATGCGCTGCGCTTAAAACGTGCTTAATAGCATTTTTAGGTGTATGGACACTTTTTATATGATAGTTAAAGTACTTTAAGAACGCTACGATACTGCTTGTATAGTTTTTTTGCAGCCCCTGTCTGCGAAGGCACAGCAAGCAAGAAAAAACTATACAAGCGGTATGTGGTGTATCGACACTACTTTTTACTGATTATATTTAACTTTACCCATAAAAAAACCGTCTTAACTATATATAAATAGTTAAGACGGTTTTAGTTTTTATGCAGAATTTTTATTGATTGGCTTATTAACTTAGTCTTGTAAGTAGCTAAGCAAGCGCATAAATTCGATATACATCCAGACTAGTGTTGCAAGTATACCAATACTGAATAACCATTCATAGTCCTCAGAGACACCCATGGCAACGCCGCGATCAATGTTGTCAAAATCTAACAAGAGCGTGAAAGAGGCGATAACGATCACAAATAAGCTAAAACCGATAGCAATAGCGCCACCTTCAAACAAGAAAGGCAGGCTTGAACTAAACACCAAAGAAAGTACCCACTGTGCCACATAAACGAGCATGATAGCAATCAATGCTGAGGTTACAATGGAGCGGAATTTTTCGGTAACCTTAACCAGACCTGAGCGATATAACCCTAGCATGACCGCTGCAGTCACAAAGGTTGCACACATAGCGGTGACCGGTACGGTTGGATACATTCTCATAAAGAACAGTGAGATACCACCTAAAAATATACCTTCTAAGAGGGCGTAAGGTACCGCGAAAGTTTTGGCTTTCTGTGGTTTAAAGGTAATAAAGATGGCGAGACCAAAAGCGGCAAACATACTACCAAAGGCTGCCATGGTGATAAAACCTTGCGATAGACCAGCCATTAGTGCGTAAAAGAAAAAACCCACACCAGTGATTGCTGATAATCCAAGTAATAGACTGGTCTTTTGAATCACGCCCTTGACCGTCATTGGATTACCGCCGATCGCAAGTTCTGCGCGACTGACAATAGGATTGGCCATACATGTGTCCTTAATAATAAAATATAAGTAATATAGATGTCAGCTACTTTAGCAAAACCGCCATTATTGTCAACTGTGTTTACGTGACAGCCATCAAGGCTTCGCGTCACTCAACAACCATCTAAATAGCCGATTGGCTCATAGATAAAACGACCTTGTGTAGCCAAACAAACACGTTTGAAAATAGCGTGTGATGGCTTGTATATTGGGTCGATTACGACAGTTAACAACGATAAATCATAAACATGCTAGTCTAAGCGCTCATTTATCGCTATCATTACTCTGTATTTTACCGTTATACCGAGTCGTTTTATGGAAAACTCAGCGCAGTCTGCGAGATTGCCACATTTACATGAGTCAGAGCTGTTCCACGCTATCAAAAACCCCGCTTTTAGGCGCATTGGGCTGATGGGGCGCGCCGGCAAGCGCAGTGTCACTCAAAGTTTGGTACAAATTGCGCAAACCATCAATGAGATGAATCTCACATTGATTATGGATGTGCAAACAGCTAATTTGCCCACACTGAATTTTACTGAGATTGAAAAAGTCAAAATCGTTAAACGTAGCCTAATTGGTGAGATTTGCGATTTAGTCATCGTCGTTGGCGGTGATGGTTCGATATTGCACGCCGCTGAAGCACTGGCGCGTTACCGTGTACCCGTACTCGGCGTCAACCGTGGTCGTTTGGGGTTTTTAGCCGATGTAAAGCCTGATGAAGCTGAGTTTAAACTACGCCAAGTATTGATGGGTGATTACCAGTTGGATCATCGGTTTTTATTGACCATGGAGATACGAGAAGGGCGCAATATCATCCATGAAGACATGGCGCTCAACGATGTGGTGTTGCATGCTGGTAAATCCGTGCATATGATTGATTTTCAGATGAAAATTGACGGTCAAGATGTCTATCGTCAGCATAGTGATGGTTTAATCGCTGCCACGCCTACTGGCTCGACCGCTTATGCATTGTCTGGCGGTGGCCCTATCATTCATCCGAGCATGGATGCCATTTGTCTAGTGCCTATGCATCCACACACCTTGTCTAGTAGGCCAATCGTGGTCAGTGGTAATAGTGAAGTGTGTATCCGCATCCATGAAGACAATCGTACACAGCCGATGGTCAGTGCAGATGGCAAGCCAAGTGTGCCACTTGAGCAAGAGCAAAGGCTCTACATACGCAAGCATCCTGATAAATTAACCTTGTTGCATCCGCCAGGGTTTGATTTTTATGAGGCGTGCCGCACAAAGCTGCACTGGAACGTCCATGCCGAAGAATTCAGTCTGGATGTCGATGATGATATTATGGATGATGAATAAGCGTGGCTGTTATATAAAAACATTATATGGAATATATGATAGAAAACAATGGTGGAGAGTAGGCAAGATGGATAAACAAACGATATTAGCAAGCTTAACGCCAGAAGTGGTTAAAAAATTTCGTCTGGCAATTGAGCTTGGCAAGTGGCCTGATGGTCGCAAATTAACCGCTGAACAGCGTGACACTTGTATGCAAGCGGTAATGGTGTGGGAGCATGAGCATCTACCACCTGTCGAACGTACTGGCTACATTCATAAACCCGTAAAAGATGATGGTTCTATCGTTGGCGCTGAATGTGATGTCGAACATGAGCATCATTACCCGAATATGCCCAATCCTAAAGGTGCGGTGCAACCCGTCAAGTTTCGTAATAAATAGACTTCCGAATAAAGTCAGCCCCAAAAAAATCCACGCTATGATAGCGTGGATTTTTTGTTATTCGATTAAAAATTAAAGCGCGGTAGTATCAACACTTGGACGTACGGTTAATGGGTTTTTTTCCATCAAAAACCCTTGCCAGCCCCAATGTAAAAAATTGCGGATATTGGCATGATCCGTACCCTTAGGGGTGGCTTGAATTTTGGTGTAATGTTCACCAAATAGTTTTAGCGTATCTAATTGATTAAGACCATGGTGCTTGGCAAAGCCAAAAATCTTCGCACTGTCTTCGTTTTCACCCGCTGCATTATGTACCATGCCGTTGACAAAAGGGGCAGGTGCATAGCGATAAAAATCATCAATAAAACTGATGACATCATTGAATCCAATGGCTTTTTTATTTAAACCATTAAGTAGAGCCGATACGTCTGATTGGCGGATACTCATAAATAAATGACCTCAGAGCAGATTAATAAAGCAAAATATAATACGTATAAAAATACAGTATTATAAAAGTAACATGCTTTTATATGCTCAATAATTATTAGTAATTAAGCGTTAAGTCTTACAGCTTAGCGATTAAAGTAGTCTTCGTCATCAAATGAAGGCGCAAAGTTGCCTTGCTCAAGATGCTGCATTTGCGACTGTACAGACCGCTCATGCTGAATACGTTGATAAATCTCTTCGCGGTGTACGGCAATATCTTTTGGTGCATTTACACCAATACGTACTTGATTGCCTTTGACACCTAGGACAGTCACACTGACCTCGTCACCAATCATTAGCGTTTCGCCCACGCGGCGTGTCAAAATTAACATGCGTCACACTCCTTATGTCGCATCAAAAAATTATTACTCATCTGATTACTTCTCAATTGCAGGACATCACCGCAGCACTAAATATGCATTATATTCATAAAACACATTGCTAGACGCTATGCCTAAACTTGTACCAATAGCGGCAATGATAGGTAGATTCATTTAGCCCAAATGAAAGCCTCATTATAGGCGGCATAACAGATGCTGTCACGAGTTTTCACAAAACTATTGGGTTAATACTTACCCTAGCAATAATAAAAAATAAAATAGGATCTAAAAAGACCCTATTTTATTGATATTTTGTTGATAGTAGCTCTGTATCGTTTTAAAGTAAATCCGCTATATCACAGACCAGGGATTGTGCTATCACCGTCTTCACGATCCAGCCCAAAGGCGGTGTGTAATGACTTAACCGCTTTTTCTAGGTGTTGGTCTTGAATAAGGACAGATACTTTGATTTCACTGGTCGATATCATTTGGATATTGATATTGTGTTCGGCAAGGGTCTGGAACATGAGGCTAGCAACGCCTGCATGTGAGCGCATGCCAACACCTACTAACGAAACTTTGACAACTTCGCTATTACCCAATATTTCTTTGGCACCAATCTCATCTTTGACTTCGTCGTTGAGCACTTTCATGGTCTTGTCTAAATCAGTGCGATTGACAGTAAAAGTAAAGTCTGTGGTGCCATTGTCCGATAAGTTTTGCACGATCATATCGATTTCGATATTGGCGCGACCAATGGGGCTTAAGATAGCAGAGGCAATACCAGGGTGATCAGGTACGCCGCGTACTACAATTTTTGCTTCGTCTCGGTTAAACGCGATACCTGAGATAATTGCCTGTTCCATACTGTCTCCTTCGTCTATCGTAATTAGGGTGCCGACATTGTCTTGAAAGTCTTGGTCAAAGCTGCCATCGGTATTTTCATCAAAGCTAGATAACACACGCAGCGGTACACCATACTTACCCGCGAACTCTACTGAGCGAATCTGTAAAATCTTAGAGCCAAGGCTTGCCATCTCAAGCATCTCTTCAAAGGTGATTTTTTCAAGCTTTTTGGCTTTTGAAGTGACGCGAGGGTCCGTGGTATACACGCCATCGACATCGGTGTAGATTTGACATTCATCCGCACCCAAAGCTGCGGCAACCGCGACACCTGTAGTATCAGAACCGCCACGACCTAATGTGGTTGCATTGCCTTGCTCGTCGATACCCTGAAAACCGGCCACGATAACGACATTACCTGCATCTAATTGCTCACGGATATTTTTGTCGTCAATGCTTTCGATACGTGCTTTATTATGCTCACCATCGGTTTTGATAGCCACCTGACGGCCAGTCAATGAGCGAGCACCAACACCAAGCTCTTTAATCGCCATCGCAAGCAATGAGATAGAAACTTGCTCACCCGTTGAGACCATTTGATCGTATTCACGTGGATCAGGTTGAGTGCTAATTTGGCGAGCCAGATCAATCAAACGGTTGGTTTCGCCGCTCATGGCAGAAACCACAACGACCACTTGATGACCGTTGTCATGCCAGCGTTTGACTCGTTTGGCGACGTTTTTTATGCGGTCGATACTACCCATCGAGGTGCCGCCGTATTTCTGTACTATTAACGCCATAAAAATCTACCTATTATTCATTAATGGACTTTTTTATCATCAAAAAGAATCAATGTGCGGATGTGACCCTCAATCAATGTTTGCATAGATAAAGCCGTATTATAAGAGTTGCGCTCTATGCTTTTTTTATCCAGTGTTGCTTGCTATTAATTTAACACAGAAATGATGCGTTCAAGCGTTGACCTTTATACCATATCTGCATCACAACGTTAAGTACTAGAGCTGCTTAGATGTATGGCGATTGGTTATAAGCGTTATAACCAATCGCGTATTTTACCTATGATAAAACGGCATGAACTCAGTTTAATGGTTAGCCGAGCTGGTCTGCCATCCAAGCAGGTAAGGCTGCGATAACAGCCGCACTGTTACCTGATTTTGGCGCGCCGCCTTGAGCATAGTCGGGCTTACCACCGCCTTTACCGCCAAGTTCGCTTGCCAAATGACGAATGATATCACCGGCTTTCACTTTAGCCGTTACCGACTTTGCCACACTGGCTGCTAGGGCTAACTGCTCGTCTTTATCGCCAATCAAAACGATCACGCTATCAGGCAGTTTGGATTTGATATCATCCATTAGCGTACGGATTGATTTGCCATCGATACCGCTTAGCGTACTGATGAGCACGGGAGTGCCAGCGATAGTCTGAACGTCGTCTAGCAAACTTGCTGCTTGGGCGCTGGCCATTTTTTGTTGCAAACGCTCTAGTTGTTTTTCTAAATCGCGCTGCTTGTCAGCCATGGTGCGTACACGCTGTGCAACGTTAGGGCGTTTTACTTTTAAATGACTGGCCAGCTCACTTAACTGTTGCTCGCTTTGTTGAATATTTTTTATCGCGTTCATGCCAGTGACCGCTTCAATGCGGCGGATACCAGCAGCGATACCTGATTCGCTAGTGATTTTCAAGACACCAATATCACCAGTACGCTGCACATGAAGACCGCCGCACAGCTCGATAGAGAAAGGCTTACGTTGACCATCTATGATGCTGTCTGTGCCCATAGTCAGCACACGCACGTCACTGCCATACTTTTCACCAAACAATGCCATAGCACCCTGATTCATGGCCTCATCGATAGACATGTGCTCGATGCGGGCAGGGGTGTTGGCTTGAATTTGCTCATTGACCAGACGCTCAATACGGCTAATTTCAGCGCCACTGACTGGCTTGTCGTAAGAGAAGTCAAAACGCAATACGTCGCTTGATACTAGCGAGCCTTTTTGCGTGACTTCTTCCCCTAGTACTTCTCGTAATGCTGCATGCAATAGGTGCGTGGCGGAGTGGTTTTTGGCGCTAGCAGCACGGATGCTCGATAGTACTTGTGCTTCTGCCGTCTGATTGGGTGTGATTTCACCCATGGTAATGACACCATAGTGAATAATGGCTTGACCAGATTTTTTGGTGTCTTGAACTTCAAAGACGCCCGTCTCGGTACGAATTTCGCCCAGTTCACCAACCTGACCACCGCCTTCGGCATAAAAGGGTGTACGGTCAAGAACAATAACGCCTTCCATACCTTCGTTTAAGCTTTTAGTTGGATTGCCGTCTTGATATAACGCATCAATTGTCACACCTTCTGCTGCAAGCTGCTCATAGCCAACAAACGTCGTTGGGTTGTCTACTTGAATGACACTACTATAGTCAACATCGAATTTACCCGCATCACGCGCGCGTTCACGCTGCGCTTGCATATGCTCATCGAATTCAGTCTCATCGATGACAATACCGCGCTCACGAGTGATATCAGCGGTCAAATCAAGCGGAAAGCCATAAGTATCATATAGCTTAAATGCTGCCGCACCAGAGAGCACATCGCCATCTTGCAAATCCTCAAGCTCACTGGCGAGTAAACGTAACCCTTGCGCTAAGGTTTTAGCAAACTGTGCTTCTTCTTTTTGAATGGCGTTTTCGATGACGCTTTGTTTGTCTTTTAGCTCAGGGTAGGCCGAGCCCATCTCAGCGACCAGTGGCGTGACCATTTTATAAAAGAAGTCGCTGTCTGCGCCAAGCTTATTACCATGACGTACAGCACGGCGAATCACGCGGCGCAGCACATAACCACGACCCTCATTACTTGGTGTAACACCATCAGCGATTAAAAATGCCACCGCACGAATATGGTCGGCAATCACCTTTAACGAGGATTGTTGCTGGTTTTCAATACCTAAAATCTGAGCGGCAGCATCCATCAAATGCACAAATAAATCTATCTCATAGTTGCCATGCACGCCTTGCATGATGGCGCTAATACGCTCAAGCCCCATACCAGTATCGACACTTGGCGCTGGTAGCGGTAGCATCGAGCCATCTTTTTGACGATTAAACTGCATAAACACACAGTTCCAAATCTCGATATAGCGATCGCCGTCTTCTTCAGGTGTGCCCGGTAGACCGCCTTCGACGTCTGCACCGTGGTCATAAAACACTTCAGTACAAGGACCACAAGGACCGGTATCACCCATGGTCCAAAAGTTATCAGACGCATAAGGTGCGCCTTTATTATCACCAATATGGATAATGCGCTCAGCTGGGATGCCGATGTCCTTATTCCAAATCTCAAACGCTTCGTCATCGGTTTCGTAAATGGTCACATATAAGCGGTTTTTATCAATTGCTAACCACTGATCCGAGGTCAAAAACTCCCAGATATATTCAATACCTGCTTGTTTAAAGTAATCACCAAAAGAGAAGTTGCCGAGCATCTCAAAGAACGTATGATGACGTGCAGTGTAGCCGACATTATCCAAGTCATTGTGCTTGCCGCCAGCACGTACGCATTTTTGCGACGTTACAGCGCGGGTATAGTCACGTGGCTCCATACCCAAAAAGGTCTCTTTGAACTGATTCATACCGGCATTGGTAAACAACAATGTCGGGTCATTGTGTGGAATCAAACTAGACGATGAGACTGGGGTATGCTGTTTGCTTATGAAAAAATCGAAAAAAGCTTGGCGAATATCGGCTGAGCGAAATGGCTGGCTCACAGCGGCTCCTTACTGACGGATAGGATTGAGTAGGTTAAGTAAAATAATTTTGCAAGCGATTTTAGCATAAACGCCCAAGCTCTTGGTACAAGAGTTACAACAGCTAGGTTGTTGTATAGAAACAGCCTATATTTTAATTAACCAAAAAATATATATTAAAGCAAGGATCAGTTGGTGAAACAAAGGCTAATTGGTTAAAATCGCTGCATCCGTCTTGTCCAGTTTGTCTTGTATCAATGGATTGGATTCAATCACCTGTACTGGCAAGTAGCGTAGTTGCAGTTTAATCGGAAGGTAGTCAGGAAAATTCTCGGTCATATCTTGGGTAATAATCATTTCAATCTGCTGGACATCATAGGAGCTGGGCGTGGTTTCACCGCGAATAACCGCACGTACCACTTGATTCTCATCGCCGGTGTCGAATTGCGTATTGGTCAGCACGTTGCCCTTATCGTTAAAGTAACTATTGATGGCTTCTTTTACGCTACTCTCGAACACTTGCTGCTTGGCGTTGGTTTGCAAATTAATGGTCAAATAGGCTCCTAATCCACCCAACAGTAATAAGGTCACTGCATTGCGACGCAAAAAGGTTAAATAGGTGCTTGATTTATAATCGTCATCGACCAAGCGGCGAAAGCCCAATAACCAAAGTACTAAAGCATTGGTAAACTGAATAGCAATAATATTGGTTAAGGCCAATAGCAGTGCGCCAAGGCCAAGCTGCGTCTCGCCATTGGCAAATAATATTCCACTTGCAGCAAGAGGCGGCACCAACGCAGTGGCTACTGCTACACCGACAACAGCGACCGAAAGGTGCGGCGAGACCATCGCATAAGCACCAGCAGTGCCACCTGCGAGAGCAATCATTAAGTCCATAGAGGTTGGCTGGGTGCGCGACAATATTTCTGCCGTCAATGGCTGGTCTTTGTGTAGCCATCCGACGATAAAGCCCACCACTACCACCAATGATATGCCGATAATAACGGTAATAAGTGACTTGCGCAGCAGTGGCATGCGGTGATCAATAATTGCTAAGGCGATTCCAGTGATAGGGCCTAACATCATAGCAACTAACATGGCCCCAATAACCACTGCTGCTGAGTTGGTCACTAAGCCATAGCTGGCGATGATGGCAGAAAGTATATTCATAATGAAATACATTTTACTAGGCAGAGCATTGGCTTCAATTCTTACCCGCACTTCTGGATAGTCTACTTTTTGGTTGCTAAACTGTTCGGCGACAAACTGTTTATAAGACTCAAGTTTGGCTTCTTTTTGTTCTTGAACTTCCTCTTCTTGCTTCTCCTGCTCGTCCAACTTACCTTTTACTGTAGTGTCATTATTTTGCTCAGTAACAGAAAGCTCCTCTTCAGAAGCTACATTTTCTTGCTCACTTGTATTTTCTAACTTTAAGGACTCTTGAGGACCTTCGTCTAAATTATTATGAGAAGGAATGGCGGCGTCAACTGACGATTCCTGAGCCTGTATAGTAGGCGAGCCTTGTTGCGTAGAAGGTTGAGTGTTAGCAGTGTCAGTACTATCTGTTTCTACACTGCTCTCGGTACTAGCACCCATTTCGGTAGCAGTAAGCGTTTTTTCCTGAAAGAATGATTCCTTAGACCTTAAGGTTTCGTATTCTGCGTTTTCGTTAGTAGGTTGAGCTTCGGGTTTAGACGTCTCTAATGTTGCAACCACTTCATCAGGACCGAGTGATTCTATCGCTATTGTCGTCTCAGGTGGTTGAGCACCAGCCATGTCCTCGTCCAACTCACTGTCGAATTCACTCTCATCATCAGTCTCTGGATGCTCTAAAGCATCAGCATTGTCTAATATAGCCTTGCCTTGCTTTTGGGTAGGGCGGTCAGCGTTCACTAAAGCAGCTTGCTGGTCTGAATAGTTGGTAACGCCTGATGAGCCCTTGGAATGTGGTGGCTCATTAGAGTGGTTTTTTTCGGATGAGGTCATAGCGGATAGCTTTCTTAACGAATAACAGAAAGTCATTATTGTAATGATAAATAAGAAGCGATGTATGAGTTTTTTGCGGATAAATGAAGAGAGCTGTCGTTGCAATACAATCGTCGAAAATTGAATATAAGTATATTAAAAATTGAATATAAAGGTCGTAAACGAGGCAGTAAAAACGTCATTATAAAACCATAACTATAACATGGTTTATGTGTGTAGTCTCCTAATATAACTGGCTTGAGGGTCTAAAAGAAAAGGCTTACTATTTGTGTGGGTTTAGTGTATAAAGTACTTAT
This sequence comes from Psychrobacter sp. AOP3-A1-26, assembly GCF_052378235.1. NCBI lineage: Bacteria > Pseudomonadati > Pseudomonadota > Gammaproteobacteria > Moraxellales > Moraxellaceae > Psychrobacter > Psychrobacter sp. AOP3-A1-26. The sequence goes on along the minus strand of NZ_JBQSXN010000045.1, from coordinate 12,273 downwards.
ACCCACACAAAAAATGAGGAATACATCATGAACTGGCCATTATTCTCTGTTATCTATTCAATTGCCGCAACCGTCACCATCGGTGTATTCATGATTGGCGCTTTGGTTACAGGATTTAACCAAATTCCGCATATTCAAATGGCGGTAGCAGCAGGCTTTGTATTGTCTATTCCGGCAGCATTATTTTTCACCAAAAAAGTCGGTAGTATTACTGGCAAAGAAGAAGGGTATAAAGCCTAAGACAGAAAATAAATAGTATAAAATCTATATTTGGCCATAAAAAAAGACCTTGATAATCAAGGTCTTTTTTTGTCTCTCGTTTATGATGAATTATTTAAGCTCAACAGTTGCGCCATTTTCGATATTGGCATAAACCTCTAACACATCCCAGTTGGTCAAACGCACACAACCTGCTGACGCTTGGCGACTGATGCCCTCAGGCTTCGGTGAGCCATGTAGGCCATACGACGGTTTAGACAAGCCCATCCATACGACGCCGACAGGGTTGTTTGGACCTGGTGGTAGCATATGCACTTTTTTATCCGCGCCATTACCAACGGTTGCTTTATACCAAGGCATTTTTACTTTATTGACAATTTTAAAGCTGCCTTGCGGGGATGGCGTAGCATCACTACCGACAGTGGTCGGATAAGTAGCCACTAGTTGGTTATCATTATAAGCATATAAGGTTTTATCTGCTTTGTTAGCGACGACACGGTTTATGCGTTGGTTGAGCGGAGCACGGGTATTAAGCACCGTAATGGTCTCACCCGCTTTATAGTTTTTATTTGTATTTAGCTTATCTAGGTAGCGCACATCCATATGGAAGCGTTCGGCTAGCATCTCTTTGATGTCTTGATAATACAGCCCTTTCATTTTTGACTTCGCTTCTGAGCCAGCAGGAGTGGTCGCAAAGTTGGTTTTTATATCGTCTTCGGTTAGGGTATAAGTCACTAACACCGGCTTATCGGTAGGAATTTTTTTAATCAATGCATCCCACGTTTTTTGATCCATCTTACCAGTGGCTGGCAAGCCTTTCATGGTCTGAAAGTTGATAAGGGCTTTTTTGCTATTCATACCCCAGCCACCATCAATAGGGCCAGGAGAAGCATGGTTCCAGTCGAGCAAAGCCTGCATCTTAATAGTCATCGCTGAGTTGACTTTCATATTCGGTGACCAAGCTGCATCATTAACTTGTTTGGCATAGCTTGACAAGTTTAGCGTGGTGTATCTTTTACCATTTTTGTCTTCGATATTTTTGATGGTAGGGTCATCACTAAAGTCTTGACGTTTTTCGTTGTCAGGTAATTCAAAAGCCAGCGGGTCAGATGAGTCGATAGAGGAGACATCGCTAGGGGCTGCGACGGCTTGACCGTCACTAATATCATCAGTGCTGTCAGATTGCTCATCTTTGCGAGTCAGTTCTTCTGCGCTCATGTTATCAGCGGTCGTCGCTGTTGGCTCGGTCTTTGACTGCGCATCTTGCTTGGCATCGATCAGCTGTGTCATACGATCAGCTGGTTTGGTTTTTTCAGTATTTGGCTTTTCAGCATTTGATTTGTCAGAACTTGGCTTGACAGCAGGACGAGCATCGATTGAGCTACTACGGTTTTCTTCCACATTAAGGCTAACTTTCTTAGCGAGGTTAGGCATTGTATCCGCGGTGCGCACTGGCAATGTGCGGGTATCGTCGGTGGGGGCGGCAAGCGCGCTAACACTGGCACTAACGACAGCGATAGATATAGCGGTAATAAGAGGCTTTATTTTCATCATATTGAATCACTTGTGGTGGCTACTAATGCGGCTATTATGCGCATAATTTGGAAGCTTCGCAAACTTTTGATACATCTTTTTTCAACTAAAACACCCCAAACGTCAACTGTTGACGTATTCACTACAGTTGGGCAATAACTTAGCGAAGGTGTGTATAGGATGCTATTCGATTTATACCAAAAACGTTTAGGGGTGTTGAACATACGACCCTGGCATTGACAGTAGCTATTTGTGAATGTTCAATACATTTTAATCTTTATGATCTAATCTCTATAATGTTTTTTTGGCACAAAAACGCAAATATTGGCGCAACTTAGCGTTTGCGTCTATAATGTATAAAGAGTTTTTTATTTAATAGATCAGCTTTTAACCCAAAGCGATTTAACCCACCCACATGTAATCAGCAAGCATGCAGTCAGCAAGGTGCGATATGTCAGACGACCAAACAATGAGCGCAGAAGAATTTCAAAATCAATACTTCAATGATGATGAGTCACAAGGTTTAGACAGTGATAAGGCGTTCGATTTGGAGGCGGGGTTTCTTGGTGAAGACGAGCAATTTGTCAACTTGCATGCAGAGTTAGAAGAAGCACGCGAGCAACTGGTTAGTATTCGTGATTTTATTCGTTTTTCGGTCACCCAATTGCGCAACTATGACGTGGTCGTCGCCCAAGGAACCACCGATGAGTTCGCTGAAGCCTCTGCCATCGTTTTGCACTCTCTATCATTAGATTGGTCAGCCAATGAGCAGATTCTTGATTGTCGCTTGACCACATCAGAGAAGCAATTGGTACTCAGTCTGCTAGAAGAGCGTATCGCTGAGCGCAAGCCGTTAAGCTACTTAATTAACTTGTCTTACTTCTGTGATTTGCCATTCTATGTCGATGAGCGCGTGCTTATCCCGCGCTCACCTATCGCCGAATTGATACGTCAGCAGTTCCATCCGTACTTCGATGTCAATGAGCTGGCCAAACCACTCGGCATTAGCATCAATGAGCAAGCAGCCGCATTTTACGATCACGGTTTAGAGGTCAAGCAACTGTCACAGCCTGAGCGCATTTTGGACTTATGTACTGGCTCTGGTTGTATTGCTATTGCCTTGGCAACGCGCTTCGTTGATGCGCTGGTCGATGCGGTTGATATTGATAAAGGTGCGCTACAAGTGGCGATGGTTAACGTCGACCATCATGACCTTGGCCATCAGGTCAATGTGATTGAGTCAGATTTATTTGCCAAGATTCCTGCCGAAAACCAATACGAGCTTATCGTTACCAATCCGCCGTATGTCGATGCGGCTATTATGGCAGACCTACCACCTGAGTTTTTGTACGAGCCTGAGCACGCACTAGCCGCGGGTCAAGATGGCCTAGATTTGGTTCATCGTATTTTATTTGAAGCACCAGACTATCTAAGCCCAGAAGGTTTGCTGATCTGTGAAGTGGGCGATAGCGAATGGGCATTAAAACAAGCCTATCCTGAAATCCAGTTCGATTGGCTGAAATTTGCTCATGGTGGTCATGGTGTCTTTGCGATTACTTATGATGAACTCGTGACACATCGCCAGCTGTTTGCCGCTTATGTACAGTTATTAGATAGCATTCAATAGAACCATCGAGATTAGCGCTATCATCAATCAAAAATTGACTTCATTTGTTTAAGGATAAATATGGCAGGCAATAGCATTGGGCAAGTATTCACGGTCACCACGTGCGGCGAGTCGCATGGGGCAGGCCTCATGGCCATCGTCGATGGCGTGCCACCCGGCTTAGCATTATGTGAAGATGACTTGCAAATAGATTTGGATCGCCGCAAGCCAGGGTCGTCTAAGTACTCGACTCAGCGCCGCGAATCTGATGAAGTTGAGATTATCTCTGGTGTATTTGAAGGTAAAACCACGGGCACGTCTATCGGTCTGTTGATTCGCAATACCAATCAAAAATCCAAAGACTATAGCGAAATCAAAGATACGTTTCGCCCTGGTCATGCTGACTATACTTATAGTATGAAGTATGGCTTTCGTGACTACCGTGGCGGTGGTCGCTCATCAGCACGTGAAACTGCCATGCGCGTCGCAGCTGGCGCTATCGCTAAGAAATACTTGCAAGACCGCTTAGGTGTGCAAGTCCGAGGTCATGTTACGCAAATTGGTTCTGAATATAGTGAAGTGCTAAATCCAAGTCAAATCGACTGGGATTTTGTCAATAGCAATCCGTTCTTCTGTGCAGATAAAGAAGCGGTTGCCCGTTTTGAGATATTGATCGACAGCTTGCGCCGTGAAGGTACTAGCTGCGGGGCGCGTTTAGAAGTAATCGCCAGCGGCGTACCTGTTGGATTGGGTGAGCCGGTATTTGATCGCTTAGACGCAGATATTGCCCATGCGATGATGAGTATCAATGCGGTAAAAGGGGTTGAGGTTGGTGACGGAATGGCCGTGGCAGGACAGTTCGGTCATCGCTCGCGTGATGAGCTGACGCCAGATGGCTTTACCGCCAACCATGCGGGCGGTATCTTGGGTGGCATCTCGTCAGGACAAGATATTCGTGTCAGTATCGCGCTAAAGCCAACTTCTAGTATTACGACGGCTGGCAAGAGTATCAATACCAAAGGGGAGTCGGTCGATATGCTGACCAAAGGTCGTCATGATCCTTGCGTGGGGGTACGAGCCACGCCTATCGCTGAAGCTATGCTAGCGATTGTATTGCTCGATCATTATTTACGCCATCGCGGTCAAAATGCGGATGTAGTAGCGCCGGTTGAGTCGATTACTTAGGTGAATAGTTAAAAAGCTATATCGTAAAAATATCAGCCCTTTATCGCTTCTAATTAAATATCATTAGCAGCGACAAAGGGCTTTTTCATGGCTAATTGATGACATGCCCTAGAAAGTTAATAACTTAATCGATAGAGTTTAACCCGTAAATGATGAAAAGCCTTAAGCCGCTATTTGGTAATAGTCAACCGCCACACATTGCTGATGACGAAATATCAATAGCAGATGTTGACTAGGAATGGCTAGCCAATGTCCAAACTCAAGACTGTCGATGCCTTGATTTGATAAATTTTGCGTACAATCGTGACGGCTATATCCTAAGTAGTTTTCTATGATTTGGTTTTGAGCAAGAAGGTTTGGCATGGCTTTTCTATCCTTAATATTAATGATAAATTTGAATAACAGCATCATAAAATAAAGAGATAGAAAACCTGTGTAGGAATGATGAAAATTCTATGGATTATCATAATTTTTTATTCTTTAGCCAAAGGTAGGGTTAAGCTAACCATGACACCAGAACGCTGATTCTCATCAGTACCAATTTTATCGTTATTAGCATTGACGTTATTAATAGTTACCTGACCTCCATGATGTTCAATCACTTGCTTCACTAAAGTTAAACCAAGTCCCGAGCCTTTTTTGAGGGTGCTACTAGCCATGCTAGGTGGCGCTTGCTTAACGCCTTGTGCTGAATCCTCATTTGACGAATATTCTGATAAATGATTTGATGGATTATAAGCAGGTTGGCTCTGATGCGATAAGCTGAAATAACGGTCAAACGCTTTGTCAACGGCATAGTTAGGCAGCAATTTACCATCGTTAAAGATGTCAATGGTCACATTTCGCGCGGTACTATTTTGCGCTGAACTATGTTGCGTAATGCTGTGCAGATAAATAACGACTTTGCTATCAGCAAAATGGATGGCATTATCCAATACATTTTGCAGTACTTGTACCAACCAAAACTGGTCAGCGAAAACGCTGGTATTTGCCAAGATATCTGGTGATAAAAGGGTTGTTTCAGTAACCTGCTTTTCGTCAAGATAGATATCGATAGCTGGCAAGTGTTGCTGTTGCAACTTAGCAGCGTTGTCTTTTGCGAGGGTCCGTAATAATGGTAATAAAGGCGTCAGCTGCCGATTCAGCTTAAAGGTTGGTTGCTCAACCTTAGCAAGCAGCAGTAATCGATCAATTAGCTGCTGCATTTTGATACTTTGTTCACCGATGGATTGGATCAGCATCTGTTGATCTTCTTCATCAAGTCCGTCATCTTCTAGCAACTCACTACTAGCGCGAATGGCGGTTAAGGGACTTTTGAGCTCATGGGTAAGCGTATGGACATAATCGGTGACATAAGCGCGGTTTTCCAATCGATGCTTCATAGATTCAATGGTATCTGTCAGGCTATTGAGTTCATGACCTAAGTAAAAATACGGCTTTTTGGTATCTTCTGCTAGCGCACTGGTGTATTGGGTCACTAAACTGATGCTTTGCTTGAGCCACCATGCGACCAATCCTGCTAATATAAGAGCGGCAATACTCATGAATAGCGCTGTGATAAGCATACGATTGCGCGTATTGTCCAAATAAGGCAACACGCTAGCAATAGGTTTACCGACGCTGACCACACCAATCAGATGACCAGTTTCATCCTTGATTGGCTGCGCCACATACATAATTGTACCATCGCGCTGATTATAATCTCGCGTGGTACTTCTCGCGCCATACTGACCTTTTAAGGTTAAGTACACATCATTCCAGCGACTGTAATCTCGCCCTTCGTCATTGTCAGGCTCGGGTAAAGAGTCGTATATGACCAGGCCTGTATCATCCGTTACGTATATCCGAAAGCTACTATAGCTTTTGTTTTTATACTCTGGGTCTTGAGTTTTACCAACCGCTGGCATGCCAATAAATGCCGCATCAAGTCTTACTTGATAGACACCATCGTATAGCTGCCCTGAAGATAGTGGCATTTGCAAACTTGCCGCGAGCAGCTTACTGGTATCTAATAAGGTATCTTCCATGACTTGCTGTGCTGTCGGTTTGATATAACCAAACAGCTGAGTAAAGACGACCATACCGCAAATGATGAGTACGAGAGCAACTGCTAACCAAATCCTAAAAAATATACTCAAATTGAGTAGTCGTTTTGGCTCTGTTATTTGCTGTGCGGTGCCAATAGGATGCAATTTTGCATACCAGTTACTTTGGCTAACATGCTCGTTAATACGGTTATGGGTGTTTTGATTCATATTATTAGGCGTGTTCTTTGACGTTATAGAAAGTCAGTTTTAATCAAAATACGACTATGGGCATGCAGCTAGGCGGGGCACAATGCATAACCGAGGCCACGATGTGTATGTATCACCTCAACACTAGGGTCGATGGTCGCTAGCTGCTTACGAATTGACTTAACATGGCTATCTATCGTCCGCGCTAAGCGATGATCGGGATAATCGCTGACAGCATTGAGTAGCTGTTCACGGCTGAATACTTGGTTGGGCGCTTGTAGCAAGGTCAATAAAATTTTGCGCTCTGTGTTACTCAGCTCTAGCTTTTGCTCCTGCCACATTAACGAGTAATTAAGCGGTTGGTAGTGCCAGATGCCAGATTGGCATTCAAAGGTTAACGCTTGCCCTGACATATTATGCGAAGAGGCTGGATTTGCTGTATCGTTTGTCTCTATGGTAGTAGTCTGCTGCGAAAGCAAATGCTCACGTCGCCAAATGGCTTTTAGACGGGCAACCAATTCTCGTGGGCTAAAAGGCTTGGCACAGTAGTCATCGCCGCCCATCTCTAAGCCTAAAATACGATCGACCTCATCGCTACGCGCCGTCAAAAATACGATAGGGATATCCTTTAAAGCATCAATATCGGCTGTATGACGTATTTGTTGGCAGAGGCTAAGACCATCACCATCTGGTAACCCAACATCCAATATGATCGCTGATAAATCTTTTGCCTCATCGCTATGTAGCATCGGTAGGACGCTACTGGCATTATCTAGCCACGTAATGTGCCAACCTTCACGCTTGCAAGTGACTTTAAGCGACATCGCAATAGCAGGGTCATCCTCTACCAATAAAATATGGGTCATAGGTTTTATATCACTATATAAGATAAGAAAATGGCTTAAGATACATAACTCATTTATGTCTAACCATTATACGAACATTGAAAAACAAGAGTAGGGCGTCATACAATGGTTAACGTATTGAGTATAAACCTACTGAATGATCGTAGCATAAAAGCCGTTCTAGCTTTTGGACCCAGTAAGTAAATGATGTGAAAAATTGATGAAAATTGGGGTTGTTAGCGAATAGTTTTTCTGACTGGCGGTTTTGTTTAAAGGCTGTAGAATAATCAGCAGTTTGAAAATAATACCAAGATAAAATATGTTGCAACGATATATCTCGTTAAGAATATAGAGTTGTTATGACTATAAAGGAAATTAGGCTATATGAGCAATTATTTAGATGCTGTGATTGTTGAGCATAATCCATCGCAAAAAAAAATAGATAGAGCCGTTATTTGGTTGCATGGCTTAGGTGCAAGCGGTCATGACTTTGAGCCAATCGTTCCGCAGTTAGGGCTGGCTGATAATATGGCCGTACGTTTTATCTTTCCACATGCGCCTAAGCGTGCAGTGACCGTCAATGGTGGAATGGTAATGCCGGCGTGGTATGACATTATAGAGATGAGCCTTGAGCGTAAAATTGATGTTACTCAGATTGAAGAGTCTTCTCAGCAAATAAGAGAATTAATCAGCCGTGAGCTAGAGCGTGGCGTGTCACCTGAGCATATTGTTATTGCAGGATTTTCACAGGGCGGAGCAGTGGCTTATCATGTCGCGCTCAGCTATCCAGAGCGCTTGGCTGGATTGATGACGCTATCTACTTATCTAGCGACTAATGACAATATCAACTATAGTACTGCTAATAAAAACATACCAATATTGATTGAGCATGGTACGCATGACCCCGTCGTTCCTTCTGTTTTGGGTGAACAGGCGCAGCAGCTACTATCAGAGAAGGGCTATAATGTTGTTTATCATACTTATCCGATGGCACATCAGGTTTGTATGCCGCAGATTCAAAATATCGGTAAGTGGCTAAATAAAGTTTTAGCTTAGCCCAATAGGCTGTAACGTAATGTAATAGGGGCTTATTACAGCTTGAAACCTGAGCTATATATCGTATATAATAGCCAGTCTTATTGGGGATGTTCTGGCTTCGACGCTGGTGATGAAACTCAATGATGCATGTCGAGAGTATATGTCCTCTCGTTAATCCAACATATATTGTTATAGTCGCAAACGACGAAACTTACGCTCTAGCAGCTTAAACCCTGCTTACTTGGTTGCTGATCACCTACAGTTGGTCAACTAAGTTGAAGCGTCCGCATGTAGGCTCGCCACAAGTGATTGTCTCAATTGCTTGGGTTCAAAAGTAGAGAATCGTCCAATCCATCCTGACTGTCGGATCGGTGCGGACTAAAACTAAAGACAGAAACTAAACATGTAGATTCATGAGCGTAATGCTGGCGGACGCGGGTTCAACTCCCGCCATCTCCACCAAATATTGTTAAAGAAGTCAGTCACTTAGGTGGCTGGCTTTTTTTTGGTTTAATCTTTCTATTAGCTACTATAGTCAAAGTATATAATGAAAGCTTTTGCCTCGGGCTAGTTTGGTATAGGTGTCAAATCACGCTTATCGATCCAACCAAATTTAGTACCATTTTTATAAGATACTTGTACCCAATCTTCATTTTGGTTGACGGCTTCAATCGAATCACCTTTAATATAGTAATTTGGTGATGATCTAGACTCAAAATCCTCTGTTAGTATCTCTGCTTTCTCTGATATGACAGTATATTTAGTAGGAGGCGAAGGACATTGACCAAGGATATCATTTTCGGAATTTTGAACCTCTAAATCTTCTGGCTCAGCGGTAGGGCTAGATACATTATAATCCGTTAGATGTTCGCAATAAAACGCATTATTACCCATATACCCCTTCACTATTACTTTTGCAATCTTCCATTCATCATTATCTAATGTAAAGTAATAGTCTTTATATGGGTAGCCTCGACTACCAAAATATGTTGATAAAATAAAGCCTGTACTATTAGTGCGCGGGGAAAGGCTGCTGAAGTAAAATAACCCATCTTCAGTATAATTAATACTATTTAAACTCAGCATATATTTATCATTAGGCACTCCTAAATATACGACCAAGTCGTTTCCTTGATAGCCACTTCCGCTTGAATTTAATTTATTAATATGAGTAATAACTTTATCATCAATGCCATCTCCATTGATATCAAAAGTGAAGATCTTATGTGTTTTTTTCTCATGCTTTTCTACAATATCTGTAAAAGAAAATGATTTAGGATCTTCCTTTATGTACTCCCCATCAATCAGATAAATATGGGTGCTACAACTCTTACCTGTATTATCTATAACTTTAATGGCGTTAGCGTCGGCTTTAGTATTTGCAGTTATCGACTCAATACCCCCACAATGCCATTCAGCTATTTCAAACATATAAGTGTGTAAAAATCCACTATCATCAAACAGAATAGCGTTGTATGTCAGATATTCTTCTGTTGTCGCAGGTAATATCAAAATTTGCCTATTAGCATCATTAGAGAAAACACTAATTCTCTTTAATGCACTTTTTAAATCTACTTCATAAGTATAATTAAAACGCCCATCAAACCCTTTGCTGACAACGCTACCATTCATTATTAAGGTTAAATCAGACTCATCATCACCAAATAGGTTGATAGAGATGGCAGTATTATCATGTCTAATGTCAATTTTATCCTGACTATTATCATAGACTATGGATGGATTTATTTTATTAAAAATAAGCGGGTTACTGTTATCCTCTAAGAGAGAGCTGTTTTCAATATTCGTTATGACTGTATTGTCATTTTTAATATCAGTTTTATTGATAGCATCATCGTTTGTATTAGTATCACCGTAGTTATTTGTGCATGATACTAATACAAAAATGAAAAAAAGAGTGATTATTATTCTCACTGTAGATCCCTTGTATTTAAGATACATTAGGTATGCCTGATTTTTGCTGTACTTTGTTGCAACCTTCTTTCTTCTTCAGACATCTCGTCATAAGTCTTTGAACCGCCCCGGGATTGTCGGAGACTTAATATTCTGAGAGAATACGACAATGAAAAAACAAACCTACACTCCTGAGATGAAAGAACGCGCCGTTCTCATGCTGATTGAAGCGTCGAGCGATTACCCCTCCACATGGTCAGCCATTTAAGCCATTGCCCCTAAGATTGGCTGCACACCTGAAACCTTACGATCATGGCATAAAAAGCACATCGATCAAACTATTCCTGCCTCAGTGCAAGCGCAAAGTGACAAAGAGCGCATCAAAGCGCTTGAACGCGAGAATAAAGAGCTTAAACAAGCTAATGAAATTATACGCAAGGCTGCGGCTTTTTTCGCCCAGGCGGAGACGGGCCGCTGACTAAAACCATGATTCAATTCATCGACGACAATAAACATCTTTATGGGATCGAGCCAATTTGTAGAGTATTACCGATTGCCCCGTCAACCTATTATCGTGCTAAAGACTTGGAGAGCTGCCCTGAAAAGCGCTCATTACGCAGTCAACATGACGACTATTATATCAGTGAGATTAAACGCATCTGGCAGGACAGTAAATGCCGTTATGGTGTCCGTAAGGTATGGCAGCAGATGAAATCTGACGGGTTAAAGGTTGCTCGTTGCACCGTAGAGCGTTTAATGAGGCAGCATGGCTTACAAGGCGTTTGGCGTGGTAAGGGTAAGACTACCACCAACAGCCGTGACGATCAGAAGCGCGCTGATGACTTGGTTAATCGCAACTTCAATGCGCATCGCCCTAATCAGCTATGGGTGGCTGACTTTACCTATATCAAGACGACAAGCGGCTGGGTATATACCGCTTTTATCATTGATGTGTTTGCTCGCACTATCGTCGGCTGGAAAGTATCGAGTCGCATGAATACCGATATGGTGATGGCAGCATTAAATCAAGCGATAACAGATAGAAACAATCCCAAAGATGTCATTCATCACAGTGATCGCGGGGTTCAGTACTTATCCATTCGCTACACAGATAAGATGAAGGACTCTGGCATCATTGCCTCGGTCGGCACCACAGGCGATTCATACGACAATGCCTTAGCTGAAACGGTCAATGGTCTGTATAAGTCCGAGGTGATTGAGTATCTACAAGAGCAATGGCACGGTGTGAACGATGCTGAACTGGCAACCCTTGAGTGGGTAGACTGGTTTAATAAAACCCGTTTACATGGCACGATTGGATATGTGTCACCCTTTGAGTTTGAAAAGCGGTATTATGATAGTTTAATCCTGTCAGGCATCGCTGCCTGACTCAAGTAAATCACTCTCCGATAAAGTCGGGGCGGTTCATTGTTGTGGTAAACAAGAGTGTAAGGCGTTGCTTATTTTTTTCAACTATTTCCCAATTCTATACAGCCCCTAATATAAGCGACCCCAGTATGGGCAAAAGCGTCAATTTTACCACGGTGTCTACCTTTACTCCAAACACCATAATGCCAACCAAAATCCCAAACTGGAGATCCAGTTCTTGCACTATTGTATGCATCTGGATTAGTTAAGCTCTGCACGCCTGGGTGCGTAGTTCCTTTAACCGATTTAATCAGTTTCTCCCCTAACATTAAAT
>NZ_JBQSXN010000044.1:0-26106 GCF_052378235.1 Psychrobacter sp. AOP3-A1-26 | reverse complement strand
AATTATAATAATATAGCAAAAACTTATATAGCTAATTCATTATAACCCTTTATAGACAGTGTTATATAAGGCGAGAGCTTAGAACAATAAAAACAACCTTAGTAGAATGCAAGATAAACTTGCATTAACAAAAAACTTATTTTAGAAATAACTTGCATTGCGAATGTATATGCAATAATATCTTGCATATGCAGTTATTAAAAAAGTTAAGCACTTCGCCTATTACAAACTAATTAAATAAAAAGGCTTGGATAATTATGAGCAATAGCACAAATAAAAGCACACAAGCTGAACGACTGGTACAGCTACGCCGTGACAAAGGAATGACGGCAGAGCAATTGGCTCAAGCGATGACGTCTGCTGGTGCAAAGGTCAGCCGCGGCGCAATCTCTAACTGGGAGCGTGGGACCAATGGTATTGTTTCATCAAAACTACCGACCCTAGCACGCATTTTAGGCTGTAGCGAAGGTTACCTATTACGTGGTGAGCTTCAAAATGACACCGATAAAGAGGTCGGTTCAGATAATGCTATACAGTCAGACAATGCCAAAGAAGATGGCGTTCCAGCTGCACAAGCGGATAGCGACGCCCCATTATCAACTCAACGAACAACCACAACCTCCTCTACTCCTCAAATAAATTCACCAAACAATCCGATGAGTGATCACTCTATGAATACAATAAAAAAATCCGATAAACTACAAAACGTCTGCTACGATATTCGCGGCCCTCTTCTTCAGACTGCCAATAAAATGGAAGCCGAAGGCAAGCGCATCTTAAAGCTAAACATTGGCAACCCTGCGCCTTTTGGTCTAGAAGCACCGCATGAGATTTTACGTGATGTGGCGATGAATTTACCTGAAGCGACTGGCTATTCAGATTCTCAAGGTATTTTTTCAGCGCGTAAAGCGGTTCTACAATATTACCAATCAAAAGGACTCTTATCAGCCGTTGACGTCCGTGATGTCTATCTAGGTAATGGCGTCTCTGAGCTGATTGTTATGACCATGCAAGCCCTAATGAATGATGGCGACGAAGTCCTTGTACCCATGCCAGACTACCCACTTTGGACAGCAGCGGCCAACCTAGCAGGCGGTACAGCGGTACATTATCGCTGTAATGAAGAAGACAACTGGCATCCTGATATCGAAGATATCAAATCTAAAATTACCAGTAAAACTAAAGGTATCGTGGTTATTAATCCCAATAACCCAACGGGTGCCCTATATAGCGATGAAGTACTATTACAAATCATTCAAGTCGCAAAAGAGCATGATTTGATTATCATGGCCGATGAGATTTATGACCGTATCCTCTATGATGATATGCAACATACGCCGATGAGCACTTTAACCGATGAAGTACTGGTTCTATCATACAATGGCTTGTCAAAATCACATCGTATCGCAGGCTTTCGTGCAGGTTGGATGATGGTATCAGGTCGTAAACAACACGCCACTGACTTTATCGAAGGCTTAAACATGCTGGCCTCTATGCGTTTATGTTCAAACGTGCAGGGACAATATGCCATTCAAACGGCGATGGGCGGCTATCAAAGCATGAAAGATTTGACCTCTCAAAAAGGTCGTTTATACAAACAGCGCGAGTTGGCGGTATCCCGCCTTAATGCTATTAAAGGTATCTCTTGCACCATGCCACAAGGCGCATTTTACTGCTTTCCAAAGATGGATCCCGAGATTTACCCTGTCGAAGACGACATGCAGTTTATGATGGATTTATTGATAGAAGAAAATGTCTTAATGGTTCAAGGTTCAGGGTTTAATTGGGATAAACCCGATCATTTCCGCTTGGTATTTTTGCCTAACCTACACGACTTAGAAGAAGCTATGGATCGCTTAGATCGCTTCTTTGCTAAAAAGCGCAAGCAATTTGGTACCGATTAAAGATTGACTGGTTATAAAAAAACGCTTATCGGCATGATGTCGATAAGCGTTTTTTATGGTTAAAAATCAGGATGTGTCATCATTTAGATTGCGAGACTTAAAAGACGTTACTCAACACGAGATAACTGATTGCAGACATTGAGGCCGCCGCAGGGAGGGTAATAATCCATGCCAAGCCGATAGGCTTCATTAGCGCCCAGTTGGTGTCTCTATTGACGATACCGATGCCCAATACCGCACCAACTAATGTATGCGTACTCGATACGGGCAGACCCATAGTAGACGCCCCCATAACCACCGCGGCGGCCGCCAATTCAGCTGAGAAGCCAGAAGCAGGGTGCATTTTTGCCAAATTGGTGCCGACGGTTTGAATGACTTCTTTGCCGATAAACCACAGACCAACGATAAGTGCCACACCGAAAGTCAGCATGACAGCAGGTGGTACCGCAGCTTCGGTCGCAATACTGTTGGTACGAATCACATCCATAATCGCGGCAAACGGACCAACAGCGTTGGCGATATCATTGGAACCATGACTAAAGGCAAAGGCCGATGCGGTAAAGACTTGCATCCAGCTAAACATAATAAAAGTCGCTTTGGTCAAATCTTCCTTATGCTTGCCGCGAATACTTTTGGTATAGATAAAGGTCGCAAGCCACACCAGCGCCGATATCATACCCATGATTAAGAAGCCTTGCAGCGTCGTCATACCATTATTGACGTTCTTCAGCCCTTTAAAAATGACCAAAGAGGCCATTACTGCACCACCTGCAGCCGCAATCATAGGCACCCATTTCTTAAGGGCTTTTAGAGTATCCAGATTGCTGCGCTCGTTCTCAATCTCATAAAGCTCTTTGTAATAATCAGTCTCTAAGTCCTCAACGACGCAATCATCATCTTTATAAATTTCTTGATCACGCAACATCGCTGAGGTATACGCTAGCTGTTCTGATTCTGTCAGAGTGCTTAGATATTCTTTATGATTATTTTTGAGAGTTTTTTTGTTACCTTTAAGCGTGGCAATATGTGCTTCTGTTTTATCATTATATTCAATGATATTTTTCTTAATTTGTCCATATAATAGATAGGATAAAACGCCACCTAGTAAAGGAGATAGCACCCAAGAGATGGCAATCGTCCCAATCGTCCCCCAATTCACGGTCGATAGCGCCATTTCGGTACCACCTAACGTGATACCCAATACAATGGAGCTACCAACCACGCCGCCGATAATGGCATGAGTAGTCGATACAGGCAAACCTTTCTTGGTGGCAAATAATAGCCAAAACGCAGCAGCGATAAGCGCTGAGAGCATGACATAAATAAACTGATTGGGGCTGACTGCTAAACCATCTAAGTCGACGATACCGCTACGAATGGTATCGGTCACCTCGCCGCCTGCCAGCACGGCACCTGACACTTCAAATATCGCGGCGATACCTAACGCCTGCGGGATAGTCAACGTCCCTGCACCCACCGAGGTACCAAAGGAGTTAGCGACATCGTTACCACCGATATTGAATGCCATAAAGACACCAAAAGCAGTTGCCACAATAAATAGCATTGTCTGCTGGTGCATGGTGTAATCTAGACCCCACCATAAAAAGTAGGCGGTCATCGCAATCAGTAAAATGGCAAAAAATAGATTTATTCTCATAGAGCCGACTGATTTGGTTGACTCTGTAGAACTGCTGCTAATACCCATACGTCGATACGTCCTGCGTAAACTGATTGAAATTATATGTGGTTAATGATATTGCGCGGCTATTGATAATGCGGATGGTAGCATCTGCTATTAGGATAGCGTCTTAGAATACGCAATATACCGACTAAATAACGTTAAGAAACAAGATTTTTTCGTACTATTTTGATGCATTACTCTAAAGCTCACCCCTACTTATTCGCATTTTATTTTACTTAGAGGTAATAGATAAGGCAAAAAATACATCACTCAACATATTACAAAGCCGCAAGTAGTATTGCCAAATCGTCTGATTACAGCATCTTGCGGCTTAGATATATCATAGTAATAATGCTGGTACTGGTAGCTGGTATTGTAATCATCTTTGTCATAGTTGTTAAGATAAGCGTATCACGTGACAAGAACCGTCAATTAGTGAGACAACACACTCTATTTGCTATGCGATTTTCTCGCAGAGCAGAAGCGATTACGCGCCTATTATATTAAATATAGACGCATAATGCATGATGATATTGCGAGATTTGTAACTATAAATTTATGTTTTAGACAACCTGTTAATTTAGTGAAAAATTGTTGTGTTTTAAAAATTATTCAGGCTTAAAATACATGCCTATTAACGCTTATTATGCATCACCAACCCTGCCGTAGCTCTTAAGTCCTTAGTTATCGGAAAGTGCTGCTGATAATTGTTTGATAGCATGATCTAAAACATCCAGACGTGCTTGGCGCTTTTCATCGGTCGCAATTACGCACCATGGGGCGTTTTCGCTATCGGTACGTGCCAGCATATCGGCTGCAGATTGGACGTACTCAGACCATCTATCACGATTGCGCCAGTCGTCATCGGTCAGTTTGAATTGCTTATGCGGGGTATCTTCACGCGCTTCAAAACGCTTAAGCTGCTCTTTTTTATCGATGGCCAGCCAGTATTTGATGACTATCGTTCCTGCCGCTACCAAGTCTGCCTCAAAGCGATTAATTTCATCATAAGCACGCTGCCATTCGTTATCAGTGGCTAAGCCTTCGACACGCTCAACCAATACCCGTCCATACCAAGTACGGTCAAAGATGGCAATGCGACTGATACGGTCTGTTTGCTCGTTGGGAAGTTTGGTCCAAAAGCGCCATAGATACGGATGCTCTAGTTCATACAACATCGGTGCACCGATATTATAGACTTGATATTCACGCGGATCGAGTGGCGCAACCAGCCGCTTAATCGCACCACCTTTGCCTGCTGCATCCATGCCCTCAAATGCAAAAACGATATGACGACCTTGGCGTGCGCGCAGCAATTCGGCAAGACGAGCTTGCTTGTCTGCCAATGCTTCATGGTAGTCAGACTTATCCACCTCTGAATCATCAATATCTTTTAAGCGCTTAGGCAGTCCTACAGGTTGAAATCTTTCTGTTTCGCACGCTTGACTGAACTGCTCAGCAGAATCTGCTTCGTTAGTATTTTTATTACTACTTGCCAGCGCGGTTTGCATTGCATGCAGTACTTCATGGCAGAAATGATCGGCGGCTTGTGATTTATCTTCACCATCTATGATAATCCAATCATCCTGCTGCCGTAACAATGCCGCTGCCACCTCGTTAAACTGAGCAATAATCTTTGTACTATTCCAGTCGATTTGATACAAAAAATCAGGATCTGACTCATCATCATTTAGTCGCGCTTGCAGTGTGTCGACATCGACATGGAACCAACATTTTAGCAACCTAGTTTGATTGGCGACTAAGTCTTGCTCGAATGCTTGTAACTTAATAAGTTGCTGCTGCAAATAATCTTGCCATTTCGCAATTGGTAGCGCTTTCTCGTTGACAAACTTCTTATCTTTTGACTGTTGATTCTTTAGTTGCTTATCATTGTCGCTGTCTGATGCTGCCATACGCATGATGTTATAGAGCAAATCAGCATACCAATTACCAAAATACACCATCACATCACCGTGCCGCGGCATCGCCTCGGTATGCGCCTGCCAAATCGGTTGATACGCTAATGGACAATAGCCAATGGTGGCCTCAACCTTAAGCAGCCGCGGGTCGACCCATTGCCGCAATTGCTTAACAGCTGTCCCTTTGCCTGCTTGTTCCATACCATTGACCAGCACCAATAACCCTGTGGGTCTATTAAGGGTAGATGGTGTTTGTTGCCGCGTGGCCCGTAGGGCGTATTGGGCCGTAACCAATGCCAACCTAAGCGCATCCTTATCCATAGAAAACTGACTGAGAGGATTGGGGATTAAGCGCTCGCGAGCCACCTCTGCACTAAATTGTGCACTGACCGTTTGTGGTGTTGCGGGCGCAGCCGTATTATTCTTTTTGCTCATAACTGGAATCCTTCCATAATTGAAAGCAGGCATAATTGAAAGCTTGCCCGTTTAATCATAGCATTTGACCAATTCAGTAAATAACGCTGCTATGTAACAGTTTGACATTTGTATTCTGCTTTATTTTCTTTTAAGGTAAGCACAATTTTGCGCGCATTTTTAATAGATACTCATAGATATAAGAATCTCGCATTACTTAAACCTTTTTATGACCAATTTGATTGTCATCTTTACTTTTATAGGATTGCCTGCCATGTCTGCTTTAACCAATTTACAACAGCACTTAAATCGTTTTTGGGCGCTGCCACATCATGACGATGCCGCATTAAACACTAAGCTCAAAGAGGTTCAATCATGGCAACAAGCACGTATCAAACAGACGCATAGCACCCTATTTGAACAACCAAAAAACAAGCCAATGGCCGATTATTTTCTGACACAACTATATGGTGGTGATGAATTTAAGGTATTGGCAGAGCAATTAGGACGCATCCTTCCGAAAGCCAAAAAACTTGAACGCCTTGCCAAAGAGTCTTCTTTAGAAGCGGGTAGCATGGGTATTCAAGCGGCCATTCTAGCGGTTGAGCTAGATTTACATTTGGCGCAGTGGTTGCTTGCTCAAGACCTGCCTGTTAATGAAGATAATATGCTCGCCGCCTATCGCGCTGTTGATGAAGCGGATGAACGCCGAGTCCAAATCAACAACCTTAAAGAGGTCTGTTATCGTACCGATAAGGATCTTAACTCGTTTATGCTAAAAAAAGCCTTTTCACTAGCGAAGGGCACCGCTTATCGCCATAACTTTCAACCACTTTACGATTTTATTGATTCAGGTTTTAAAGCCATGAAGCCACTCAAGAGTGTGAGCAGCTTTATTGAACCATTTTGTGAGCGCGAAATGCAAATTATTGATGAGGTTCATGCCACGGATAATGGCGGTAAGCCAGCAGCGTTTGGTGTATGATAGGCTTAATAATATAAGTGGCTACTAGCCACTTATATTGCTTAAACAGACCATCATAAAAACCAATAATAGGACACGACGATGACTGATAACTCAAATAACAATCATAACCAAGCTGATCAAAAATCCATTAACGATGCTGATAATACTGCCATCGGTAACACCGCCAACGGTCATTTACAAGACAAGCTGGTTCAAGATAGCATCACCCATAACCAAAACATCACTGCCCAAGCACAAGCTCGCCAAAACCCAAACGTCAATGACAGTGCTAATGCCAATGCTAATACTAATGCCAATGAATTTACCCAAGTCCAAGATCTACCCACTGGAACGCCACAAGGCCAACAAACCACTATGCCAGATAACCATACAAACGATGCTTCAAACCACACCGCAGCAAAAACCAAGGTAGAAAAAATAAAACAAACGCTTTTTAACCAGCGTAATGATATTAATAACCCGCACACGACCGATACTGACGGTGCTGAAGAAACCCATTTTGGTTATAAGACAGTCAATAAAGCGGAGAAACAAGCGCGCGTGGCTGACGTTTTCACCTCTGTTGCCAAAAAATATGACATTATGAATGACTTGATGTCGTTTGGTATCCATCGCCTATGGAAACGCTATGCGATTAGCTTATCGGGTGTGCGTGCCGGTCAGCATGTACTTGATATCGCTGGCGGTACAGGAGACTTGGCCAAAGTATTCAGTCGTGAAGTCGGTAGAAACGGTCACGTGGTGTTATCAGACATCAATGCCGCGATGCTAGAAGTGGGTCGCGAACGCCTCATCAATGCTGGCTGTAACAACGTCGACTTTGTACTGGCCAATGCTGAAACACTCGCGCCATTTGACGATGAAAGCTTTGACTTAATCACCATTAGCTTCGGTCTGCGCAACGTCACGGACAAAGATGCGGCCTTAAAATCCATGTATCGCGTGTTAAAGCCAGGTGGTCGCTTATTGATTTTGGAGTTCTCAAAACCCGTATTTGAGCCATTATCCAAAGCTTATGATTTATACTCATTTACCGCCTTACCGATCATGGGCAAGCTAATTGCCAATGATTCTGAAAGCTATCAATACTTAGCCGAATCGATTCGCATGCACCCCAATCAGCAAACGCTCAAGCAAATGATGCAACAGGCAGGTTTTGAGAATTGTGATTATCATAACTTGACTGCTGGTATCGTTGCTGTGCATCGCGGTTTTAAAGCATAGCCATAAAAAATCCTAACGATAAAAATGGCGAATACTCTTAAGTCCTAGCGTCTGATCCAGCGATGACTACTGAGCAACTAATCCTAATAAACGATGCGCTTTTTTAAGGCGCCCAACTAAATATGCGAGAGCCTTATGCTGACTGTCTTACTATTGGCGGGTGCCGAAAAGCTGATTAATATTGCGATTACCAGCGATGAGATTACCAAAGCTGGTCTAGCACCGCTTGCTGGCAAAGTGCTGCGACTGAACATGGCCATGCCCGAAATTAATTTGGATGTATTGTTTACTGATGAACGGCTGCGTTTTGAGCCAGTGACGACCGAGAGTGTGTTTGAGCCAAGTGGCAGCATGGATGAGCGTCAAACGGCCAGTATGGCGCGGGCGCGGCTTGGACATAGTCGCCCTGATTGTATCATTACCGTAGACAATCCCGCGCAGTTGCTTAATCTGATGCGCGGTGCTGAAGGTAATTTACCTATCGCTGGCGACTATAAAGTGCTGATGCAGCTTAAACAATTGGTCGCAGGTTTTGATCCTGATGTAGCAGGACAGCTTGAGCCGTTTATCGGTAAGCCGATGGCCAGCCAGCTGCATCTGCTCATATCACAGCTTAAAGGCAGTTGGCGTCATAGTGCCAAGCGCGCCTTTGATGATGTCAGTGATTGGGCCAACGATGTCGCAGGCAATAGTGTCCCCGATCCTATCGAGGCAGCAGAAGTAAACGACCTCAAGCAGCAACTATTAAAGCTGCGTGCGGATGTAGAGCGTGAAGAAGCCAAATTGGTAGCCATCAAAGAAGAACAGGCTCAGTTTCTCAGCAACTCGTTCCATCAGTAGCTTATCTCACTGATTGCTTGTTTGATTGACGACGGTTAAACGCTGTTTTTTGTCGGCATTACCTAAAGATAAGCATACAGATCAACATAGCACCTACCCTATTTCTGACGTTTTCTAGAGTACTTATACCTTATGCTATTATCCCATCGTGCTCGTTTATTTGAGCTTTGGCGTATCGCCGCAAGCTATCGACTTGATACTCACCTCTCTATTGAAGAAGCACCGCAGCTGCAACCTTTGGCGCGCATTATCCGTCTGCATCCAGCAGCTTGGGGTAAAAAACACCAGCCAAATGCCATAAAGTATGCACTCGAAGATATGGGTACGCTGTTTTTAAAACTTGGACAACTGCTCTCAACGCGTCGCGACTTAGTGCCGCCTGAGATTATAGAGCAATTGGTTCAGTTACAAGACAAGGTCAAATCTTTTGATTCTAATGTTGCGATCACCCAAATCCAAGACCCTAAGTATGGACTTGGTCAATCTATCGAAATTCTATTTGCTCGCTTTGACGTTAAGCCATTAGCAGCGGCCTCTATTGCTCAAGTGCACACTGCCGCCCTGCATGATGGCCGTGAAGTGGTGGTAAAAGTCGTTCGCCCTAATATTCGCACCACTATTGTTGCCGATTTCGAACTGCTACGTGAATTAGCTACTTGGGCATCTGCTCGTATCGAAGCCGCTCGTGCCGTACATATCATCGACATCGTCGAAGACTACAGGCAAGTCATGCTCAACGAGCTGGATTTAACCTTAGAGGCTGACAACACCACGCAGATGCGCAATAACTTCTTGGGTTCAGCATTGATGTATGTACCTGAAGTCTATGATTCGTCCAAAAATGTGATGGTCATGGAGCGTATTCAAGGCGTGCCTATCTCACAAGTTGAAATGTTTGATCAGCTGGGTTACGACCGTGCCGCCCTAGCAGAAAAAGGCTTGACGATATTTTTCACCCAAGTATTTCGCGATAATTTCTTTCATGCTGACATGCATCCAGGCAACGTCTTTGTAGAGACGCCGCCAGTTAAGACACTAACGACAAATATCGCACCAACTGATTTGGGTCATGAGCCGCGCTATATTGGGCTTGACTGCGCCATCATGGGTACCTTATCAAAGGACGACCAGCTCATCGTCGCGCGGATGTTGTTGGCAGTGATGAATAATAATTTTACCGCGATGGTAGATATTGTCAGCCGCGCCGGTTGGATACCACCAAATGCCGACAAGCATGCGTTGATGCGCGATATGAAACGTACCGTTGGCCCTATGTTAAAAAAATCCATTAACGATATCGATTTTGCTGGTGTTTTGATGCAAATCTTAGATATTGCCCGCCGCCATCACATGAGTATCCCGCCGCAGTTAATGCTGCTGCTAAAGACCTTGGTGCACGTAGAGGGTCTCGGTCGGGATTTGTATCCTGATCTCGATATTTGGTCACTCGCCAAGCCGATTTTAAGCAGTTGGATTAAAGAGCAGCTGGATCCAATGCGTAATTTACAACAGCTACGCCAACAGCTACCAGAAATTTTATTATCTACCACTGATATCCCCAAACTGCTAGATCAAGGCCTACAAAGCCTTGCCTCACAAGGGTCGCGTCAAGACAGTCAATTACGTGAAATACAACAAATTCGTGCTGATATGCTCAACGACCGTCGCCGAGACTGGTTGGCGCTTGCTGGTTTTGTCATCTTTATTGCGATTGCCACACAAGTCATTGGCTGGCTGTCACCTATCTTTTATCTATTAGCGATTTTGGCGGTAGTTTGGCGCATTTTAGCGTAACACTTATCAATTTTATCTACTTTTTTAAAAGACTTTAGGAATTCTCTATGTCTACCTCTCATTTATCTACTGCCACTAAAAAAGACCACAGTGATGCCATTGCAGCTTTACAAGGCCGTTTTGATAAACAGCTCACCACCAACCTAACGGTGCGCGAGCAACATGGTCATACCATGACTTGGCTCGCCAACCAGCCACCTGACGCCGTATTGACGGTAAAGGATAAACACGAGGTTGCTGCTGCCGTTGCTATTTGTAATGAATATCAGATGCCAGTGATTGCCTTCGGTATTGGTTCATCCTTAGAAGGGCAATTAAATGCGCCTTATGGTGGACTGTGTATCGATATGCATGCCATGGATGCCATATTGCAGGTTCATAATGAAGACCTAACGGTAACGGTACAACCTGGGGTCACACGTGAGCAGCTAAATCATTATTTGCGTGATACAGGATTGTTTTTTCCGATAGATCCAGGTGCCAATGCCAGTATCGGCGGTATGGTCGCCACTCGTGCTTCAGGAACCAACGCCGTACGTTATGGCACCATGAAAGATGTGGTGCTGGCACTTGAGGTAGTCACCGCCAGCGGAGATATCGTTCGAACGGGCACACGGGCTAAAAAATCCGCTGCTGGTTATGATTTGACCAGGTTAATGATAGGTTCAGAAGGTACGCTTGGTATCGTCACTGAAGTCACGCTTAAATTATTCGGTATTAGCGAATGTATTGGCAGCGGGATTTGTCACTTTTCTAGCATCGAAGATGCTTGTCAGGCAGTCATGCTGACCATTCAAATGTGTTTACCAATTGCTCGAATTGAGTTACTCGATGCGGTGCAAATCAAAGCCTGTAATCAATATGCTAACCTTGATTTGACTGAGACCCCAACGCTATTTGTAGAGTTTCATGGCACAGAGGCCAGCGTCGCTGAACAAGCGCAAATATTTACCGATATCATCGAAGAGTTCGGTGGTCGCGATTTCGCTTGGGATACCAATGAAGCCGAACGTAAACGGCTTTGGCAAGCACGGCATAACGCTTATCACGCCAGCTCTGCCCTACGACCCGAGGCCAGTGCCTTATCCACCGATGCCTGTGTACCCATTTCACGTTTAGCAGAATGTGTTAGCGCAACAGCAAAAGATATCGAAGCATCTGGGATGATTGGACCTATCGTCGGCCACGTTGGTGATGGTAATTTTCATGTTTTACTGTTAGTGGATACTAATAATCCAGAAGAAGTCGCCACCGCTGACGGTATTATCAGCCGACTAGCTACGCGTGCAATTGAGATGGATGGTACGTGTACGGGTGAACACGGCATCGGACAAGGCAAACAAAAATATATGCAGCAAGAGCACGGTAATGCTTTAGTGCTGATGCAAGCCATTAAATCCGCCCTTGATCCCAAAAATATTTTAAATCCAGGGAAAATATGGCCTGAAGCTTTACCTACTCATTAGTCGTAAAGCCATTTATCTTAACACTGAAGTAAAAAAAGCGCCTGCCTTTAATCTCTCAATTAAAGGTAGGCGCTTTTTTTTAATAGTTTAGGTTTAATATTATATAGTTGATTCAATGTGAAAGCGGTACAAGGCAACCAAGCGTAGATGTATATATTATACTTCAAGCGAGGTTAACGCTGTAACTCTTTTATAGTGAATTAACTATAACATTTGATCAATCGCCATTTGAGTCAATACGCGACCGCGAGCGGTACGCAATACATAACCTTGTTGAATCAAGTACGGCTCAATCACATCTTCAAGTGTACCGCGATCCTCGGCCATCGCTGCCGCTACTGCCTCAACGCCAGCAGGGCCACCATCAAAACGCTCGTGCAATATTTCAATATAACGTCGGTCCAAATGATCCAGACCGCGCCTATCAACTGCCAGCATATCGAGCGCGCTACCGGCAATCGCGCCGTTGATACTACCGTCGCCCCTTACTTCAGCATAATCACGTACACGGCGTAATAGACGGTTGGCAATCCTTGGCGTACCACGAGCACGGCGAGCAATCTCCACGGCACCATCGTCGGTCATCGGCACACGCATCAAGCGGGCAGCACGACTGACAATCGTTGTTAAATCAGCAATATTATAAAACTCCAGCCGCTGAACGATACCAAAACGATCACGCAATGGCGAGGTCAATAACCCTGCTCGTGTGGTCGCTGCCACTAAGGTAAACGGTGGCAAATCAAGTTTAATAGAGCGTGCTGCTGGACCTTCACCAATCATAATATCCAGCTGAAAATCTTCCATCGCGGGATAAAGTATTTCTTCAATGACGGAGCTCAAGCGATGGATTTCATCGATAAATAAAATATCACCCTCTTCCAAGTTGGTCAGCATCGCTGCCAAATCACCTGGTCGCTCAAGTACAGGTCCCGAGGTTGAGCGCAGATTGCCACCCATTTCACGAGCAATAATATTGGCCAGCGTCGTTTTACCTAAGCCTGGCGGACCAAAGATAAGCGTATGATCTAACGCCTCACTACGACCTCTGGCAGCACCAATAAACACTTCCATCTGCTCACGTACCACTGGCTGACCAATATATTCAGCTAATAATGCTGGTCGAATATTGGCATCAGGCGCATCACTTGTCCCTTCCAGCGGATTAATCAAACGATCTTGCATCATAGGTTTTATCATTATCTTAAAAGAGTGAAGTAATCATACCATTTTCAAAAATTTGAGAAGCTTTTAATAGCTAGGAAAGCGAGTGCAAATACTACATTTAGTAGACTAAGCAAGCTTGACACAGCTAACCACATTGTTTGGGATTGCTATGAATAGCATAACCAAACGTTACGCATAAGTCATGCACAACATCATAAAGCAGCTATTAAATAAAGCACAGCCTAAAACGAAAATAAGCGACAATGACTGTCGCTTATTTGCTTAATTTAGACTTATACCGGTATCAATAGTAATAGAGCCCAAAAGACTTAAAATCCAGATAACTGCTGTAATGTAGCCTTTAATAAACTTTGCGTATCGGCAAAGGTATCACCGTTACTTTTGGCAGCTTTTATGGCTTGCTGAGCTTCTCGTTCTTTGTAGCCCAAGCTAATCAACGCGCCTTCGACCTCAGCAACAATACTACCTTCAGCAGAAACTGCCACAGGCTGAATAGCAAACTCTAGATTACTGTCATCAACTTCGATATTTTTCAGCTTATCTTTTAGCTCAATCAATAAACGCTGAGCCGTCTTTTTGCCGATACCTGGGATACGGGTCAACGCCGTTTCTGACTCTTGCTCGACATGCATTTTAAGCTCAGCCGCTGACATTGCAGAAAGCATTGCTAATGCCATTTTTGCCCCAACGCCATTGATTTTAATCAACTGACGAAAGACATCGCGCTCTTTACGATCGATAAAGCCATAAAGCAGCTGCGCATCTTCACGCACATGAAAATGCGTCCAAATACTTGTCTGCTCATTAAGCTGTAACTGGCAAAACGAAGGCAATGGCAGCTCAATATCATAGCCAACACCAGAGGTGGTCATAATACAAGCAGTCGGTGCCATCAAATACTGCACCTGTCCAGTAATCAATCCAATCATAATCCACTACCTGTTATTAGAGCCATGATAAAAAATGAGCTGAGCAACCATTTCGTTATTGAATGCTATCTTTTAACGGTCAAGCTTACTGATAAAAATCGACCATACCTTCAAGGCTGATTGGGCGAATCTTATGTGCTTGACCCGCAGAGCCAAACGCTTCAAAACGATTGGTGCAGATATCTGACATCGCAACCATAGACGCTTTAAAGTATTTACGTGGATCAAACTCACTTGGATTTTTTGCGAGGAACTCACGGATAGCCCCAGTTGATGCCAAGCGTAAATCGGTATCGATATTTACTTTGCGGACGCCATGTTTAATCGCTTCGACGATTTGTTCAACAGGCACACCATAAGTCTCACCAATATCGCCACCATTTTCATTAATGACTTTTAACCATTCTTGTGGCACTGATGATGAGCCATGCATCACCAGATGGGTATTCGGAATACGCGCATGAATCTCTTTTACCCGCTCAATGGATAAAATATCGCCTGTCGGTGGACGGGTAAACTTATAAGCACCATGACTGGTACCAATAGCAATCGCTAACGCATCAACGTTGGTGTCTTTCACAAACTGTTCAGCTTCGTCAGCACTGGTTAATAATTGTTCGTGATCCAATACGCCTTCTGCGCCAGAGCCGTCTTCTTCGCCTGCCATGCCAGTCTCAAGGCTACCCAAACAACCAATCTCACCTTCGACTGAAACGCCGCACGCATGAGCCAACTTAACGACTTCGCGAGTAACGCTGGCATTATAATCATAATCCATTGGTGTTTTACCATCTTCACCAAGCGAGCCATCCATCATTACCGATGAAAAGCCAAGCTGGATTGAGCGCTGGCAAATAGCTGGTGACATGCCATGATCTTGATGCATCACTACTGGAATATGTGGCCACTCTTCGATAGCAGCAATAATCAGATGACGCAAAAATGCTGACCCAGCATATTTACGTGCGCCAGCACTGGCTTGAACGATGACAGGTGAGTCACACGCATCCGCTGCCATCATGATTGCACGCATCTGCTCTAAGTTGTTGACGTTAAAGGCAGGAACACCATAGTTGTGCTCAGCGGCGTGATCTAGAAGTTGACGTAAGGATATTAAGGCCATAAAACGCTCTCTGATTAAATTTTGAATAGTATTTTAAAAACAGCTTTTGAAAACAGCAGATTGTAATAACCACCCTAACTGTCGCTATCACTTAGCAAAATAGTAAATCACTTTAGGGGGAGTTATCACGCGGTGATTATAACAAAGATTGCTCTGTCTTCGTAGCAGTTGGCCGACTATTTGTTGCTTATCTTTTTACCTACCTATTCATATATATCACATATAGTTGATTCACTTTAAAACCGACAGAATGAGTTTCTGACTCATTCTATTTGACATACTCCCACCACTTTCGCAAAGCTCAAGTGGGGGATTCTAAAAGCAAATGCTCTTAGGCGACCTTCTCACGAGGGTCACTTGTTTTCTGTTTCAACGGGCGACCTTTACTGCATCCTCCCTCCGCAGACAATACGGCATGTCCTGCCGCTAATATATTACGAGCCGCATTAAAATCAGCGTTCGCAACATACCTGCATTTGACGCACTCGAATTTAGACTGAGTTTGTCTGTTTTCCTTAGCGATATGCTGGCACCTAGAGCAAGTTTGGCTAGTGTATCGTGGATTTACTTTAATCAGTAAGCCGCCGCGCCATTGCTGCTTGTACTCAAGCATATTGACCATCATGCCCCAACCTTGATCTAAGATTGATTTATTCAATCCTGACTTGGCTTTGACATTACGACCTTTATTCTCCACCGTACCACTGGCTGATTTCGACATATTGGCGACTTTTAAATCCTCACAAGCAATCATGGCGTGGTTTTTGCTGATACTGGTGGTGGTTTTATGCAAGTAGTCATGGCGAATGTTAGCGATATGATGGTGTAGCTTTTGAATCTTGCGGTTCTGCTTTTTCCAGTTTTGGCTAAACAGAACCTTCCTGCTTAATTGACGCTGTAATTTAGCCAGTTTTACTTGATTGGCTTTAAAGCTGTTCTTAGGTTTGATGTACTGACCGTCTGAGGTGGTGAGTAGTTTGCTGATACCCATATCTAAGCCAATGGCGCTTTTAGAGGAGTGGCGAGGGTTCTCAGCCAGTTCGCGCTCTGTGCCAAACGACACGTACCAGTGCCCCGATTTCTTGCCGATGGTGACATTTTTAATTGTACCAATAATGTCTTGCGACTTCCTAAACTTCACCAGGCCAATGCCATTAGGCAGTTTTACTCGGTTGCCCTCAACACGGCAGTATTTATCAAACTGAACCAAGCGAATTGAGTCGCGCCCATCTGATTTGCGCTTAAATCTTGGCATCAACGGGCGTAGCTGGATTTCTGTGCCGTCAGCCAGTTTAAAGAACTTGGGTTTGCGAGGTTTCTTTTTATTTTCTTTTAATCTGGCATGTACTTTAGGATCAAAGAAACGCGACCAAGCCGATGCCAGATCACGTACTTTTTGTTGTAAAGACACCGCGTTTGAGCTGCTTTTTAAGAATGCAAAATCAGGGTTGCTCTTTAGACCCATGATTTTATTAACAAGGTTGGTGGCATTGATAAACTCATCTTTAGCAAACATTTCAAATGAGATCGCTAGCATTTGATTCCAAACAAAACGTGCAGAGCCGACAAGATTATTTAAAACAATCTCCTGCTCCGTATTAGGCTCAAGCCTAAATTTATACGCTTTGTTGATTTTCATAAATGCCTTCTTTATTAATGAGTGTGCATTTAGTAATATACTTATAATACTAGCACTTAAGAGTTTTTATTACAATGAGTGAGATATACAAAAACCGTCATGCCGCCTTTAACCTCCACGTTCATTTGGTTTTTATTACCAAGTACCGAAAAAAGGTCTTAGGTGAGCTACATCATGAATATTTCAGTGAGTGTGCTGCTGAGGTGTGCAAGAGTTTTGATGCTGAGTTAAAAGAATGTAACGGTGAAGCGGATCATATTCACATGCTTATCCAGTACCCACCAACAGTGCAATTAAGCAAACTGGTTAATAACTTGAAGTCAGTCACCAGTAGACGAATGAGGGGTGATTTTATTGATTTAAGAGCAGCTTATTCTAAACCTGTGCTTTGGTCACGCTCCTACTTTTCAAGCTCTTGTGGCGGTGCGCCATTAGATATTATTAAACAATATATTCAGAACCAGCGAGGTTAGCTAGTGATGCGAAATTCACCTCCACCCTAATGTCGGGTGGAGTCCTCTTTCGCTTTTTTGATAGTCAGTGAAAAGTAAAATCGATACATCACCTACTGCAGGTACCGTTTTTTCTTGCTTGCTGTGCCTACGCAGACAGAGGCTACAAAAAAACTATACCAGCAGTATCGTAGCGTTTTTAAAGTATTTTAATTATAGTCTCAGCTAAAAAATAATCAGCAACGCAAAAAGCCTTGGCAATCACCAAGGCTTTTTTAGTATTTTGAGAGCTTATAAAGCGGCCATTAACGAAAGCAGCTATTCATAAAAGCAACTATCAACTCTAATCACTCAAGTTGTATCTCAATCGAGAGTACCCCAATAGATTAGTCATTGAACGGCTTAGTACTGTTGTTCTGCTTCTACTGCGTTTTCACTGGCTTTGTCCTCAACGGCCGATGCCCCATCAGCAACCACTTCCGCGGTATTGGCAACGGCTTCATTTGCACCTACTACAACCGCTTCGCCCGTGTTTTCTAGCGCATCTGTGGCGGCAGCACCAGCTGTTTCAGCGCCTTCAGCAACTTCAGTACCAGCATTCTGTGCAGCAACTTCTGCATCAGCAGCAGCGGCTTCAGTTTCAGCAGCAGCTTCTTCAGTGTTGGCAGCAGCATCATCGCCAGCCGACTCAGCAGCAGCTTCCGTTTTATCTTGTGTTTCTTGGCTACATGCGGTGATTGCAAAAGTACCAGCAAGTACGCTAGCAAGTAACAAATGACGTTTTAACATAATAAACCTCTCGTAAATAATGCATGTCAAAATAAATGGTTGCGCTATTTTATAGTGCGCAAGTGGGACATACAATAACAATTTTCAGTATATAGACAAATAATGATTACTTAACAATAAAGCAACCACTTGATAATAATAGTTGGCTATCAACACTTAATTAATCCGTATAAAAACGGACAAGAGTGATGACCAAAATATTATTTTCACAGACTACCCTAGATGCCCATCATTAGTTGTATGCCTAATGTTACTTAACTTCTGAGTATCGTTAAGCGCTTAAGCATCAATCTGTAATGCAGCAACAGCGGGAAGCACCTTGCCTTCTACAAACTCCAAAAATGCGCCGCCACCTGTTGACATATAGCTGACACCATCAGCGATTTGATATTTATCGATTGCAGCTAACGTATCACCGCCGCCAGCGATTGAAAAACCAGCGCTAGCCTTAACCGCAGATGCCAATATTTGCGTGCCATTACCAAAAGCATCGACTTCAAAAACGCCGACGGGACCATTCCATAAGATAGTTTTTGCATTGATAATGGCATCAGCCAACTGCTTTGCACTATCTGGTGCGATATCTAAAATCATGTCATTGTCACCAATGGCATCGACAGACTTAATGGTGGCAGTAGCCTGTTGTAAAGAGCCCATAAAATCATCAAAGTTAATGTCGTTCTTATCGGCAACCACGACATATTCAGGCAGTAGTATCTCAGTTTTACTCATAATGTCACGAGCAGTATCGACCAAGTCTGCTTCGTATAGCGAGGCACCAACGCTATGGCCTTGCGCGGCTAAGAAAGTATTGGCAATGCCACCACCCACGATAATTTGTGAGCACACTGTCGCCAAACTGTGTAAAACCTCTAACTTAGTCGACACTTTCGAACCACCAACGATGGCCAGCATCGGCTGCGCGGGTGTTTCAAGTGCTAAGCTTAGAGCATCAAGCTCAGCTGCCAATAAAGGTCCTGCGCAAACCGTTTTATTCGCTTGACGCATAGCTTGAGTGACGCCTTCCGTAGACGCTTGCGCTCGATGTGCCGTACCAAAGGCATCCATGACAAATACATCGCACAAATCGGCGTATTTCTGTGCTAAATCCACGTTATTTTTCTTCTCACCTTTATTGAAGCGCACGTTTTCTAATAAAACTACCTCACCGGCTTTAATTGACACACCTTGAGTCAAATAATCAGTATTAAGGCTCACTGGTGACTCTAGTTTATCGCTTAAATAATCAGCCACTGGCGCCAGTGAGTAGACCGCCTCAGGACTGCCTTCAGTTGGACGCCCTAAATGTGAGCAAACAATAACCGCAGCACCCTTTTCTAGCGCCATTTTTATAGTAGGTAAACTGGCTTGCAGACGAGCATCACTCGTGACTTTACCGCCTTTAATAGGTACGTTGAGATCCTCTCGAATCAACACTACTTTGTCGGTCAAGCTCAGCTCACTCATACGCAAAAAATTCATTACCTGCTCCTATTTAGCATCTATTATTAATCTACAATGTGACGGTTGACTGCCTGTTCTTAAATAATGGTTATCAAATCTATTTAATCTGTTTAATCGATTTATCTTACCGTTGGTTTTTTATAGTCAGCTCACTTAAAAAGAACGATAGCACAGCTGACCCAGCAAGAATTTAAGGCGGTGTATTCTAGCAGTTTTCTCTCAAAAACTCATAAATATCCATCGGCTCGATAAAACGATCAGTAACATTTCGTGGTGGTACTCAAAAATTATGACCTCTATGATAGAGGGACTCTTTATCACAAACCTTACTTATCATAAAAAAATCATCATAAAGAAGACAAACAATAAAAATAATCCACTAGGAGCATACGATGAGCATCGATTTAAATACTGCCAAGCAGAATCTACTAAAACTAAAAGATGAATATGAAAATCGAATCAGAAAAATCGAAGATCACATCCAAAACCCACAAGATGACCTTAATGAACACTGGGAAGACCAAGCGATTTCTTATCGTCAAAATGATATGCGCAAAAACCTAATGGGCGAAGCACGTCAAAGCTTAGTCTATGTCGAAAATGCCTTAAGCCGTATAGAGAACGGTACTTATGGAGAATGTGAGGTGTGCGGCAAGCAAATCGAAGAGCAACGCTTAGAAGCATTGCCCTACGCTACCCTATGTATGGAGCATGCTGAGTAAAGAGGCGCTTTTATAAAAGATAGTAGCTATCAAGCAGGGTTTTTTATTCAGAAGACCACTTAGAAAAGGTTGACTTAGAAAACACCTGCTGCCATTGCTGACAACGCTTAGCAATGCTTTTTACAGGCAAATCCATAATATCACCCACTACCGCTACATAGCTAATAGGCAAGCCTGCCAGCTCTGAGAC
This sequence comes from Psychrobacter sp. AOP3-A1-26, assembly GCF_052378235.1. NCBI lineage: Bacteria > Pseudomonadati > Pseudomonadota > Gammaproteobacteria > Moraxellales > Moraxellaceae > Psychrobacter > Psychrobacter sp. AOP3-A1-26. The sequence continues at coordinate 5,380 of NZ_JBQSXN010000044.1, read as the reverse complement.
GTTCTCTGCCGTTAGTCCCCCTATCACGCAAATATTGATACCTTGCTGACAGCCATTAATAAGCTGCTGACGCGAAATAGTATCAGCGTTTGGTTTGGTATTTGAGGCAAAAACAGCGCCCATTGCCGCGTAACTCGCCCCTTCATCTTGCGCCTTTTTGACCAACGTCACGCCGCCATGACAGGTACGACCAATAATCTGATTGGCTGCTATACGCTGCTTGGCGGCGTGAATACTGCCATCTTCTTGACCAAGATGAACCCCGATGCCAAGTTTTACAGCCAAATCGATATCATCATTCATGACAACTGGTACATTGTGCGCTTTAGCCAAATCTACTATTTTCAGTGCTTCCTTGTAAAGCCTGGACTCACCATCAGCTAGCGCCAAGGTTTGTTTTCGCCGGATTTGTAATAGCGCGATTAACCCTGTCCCCAGTGCTGCCTCTAATTTCTTATATAGAAGCGCAAACTCGTCGTCATTGGTCAACAGATACAGTTTTGGCACTCGAGAAGTTGATGTCTGAACCATTTAACGCTCCTTGCTCTCAATACATTACTCAGCACAATACATTTCTCCGTACAATGGCGCCACACAATAAAAAGGCTGTTATGTGAGATAACAGCCTTTTTATAAATGCTTAAGCAATAACCTTACACCGTACGGCGTGTCGCTAAGCTGTTTAGGATATTTTTAGCATCGCCCCAACGTGTGGCTGAGCTATTCGCGCCTAGGATAACAATAATTGCTGGGCGGTTATTCACACGCGTTTCCATCACCACGCAACGGCCCGCTTCGTTAATGAAACCTGTCTTTGAGATACCAATAGGATAGTTACCTGCACGTACCAAACTGCTGGTATTATTGGCTTTATAAGTGCGGTTGCCACTCGAATAGTTTGAAACAAAGAAGTCATAGCTCTTAGTAGTAGAGAAACGACGAATCACATCATAATTACCAGCGGCGCGTACCATTTTGACTAAGTCATTTGATGAAGCAACGTTACGCTTATCAAGTCCCGTGGGATCACCGAAATAGGCAGTGGTCATACCTAGATCTTGGGCTTTACGATTCATCGCCCGGATAAAGGCCTTATAGCCACCTGGATAGTTACGCGCTAGACTTTTCGCTGCTGGGTTTTCTGATTTCATCAATGCCATCAATAGCATTTCAGCACGGTTTAGACGATCGCCTGATTTTAAGCGTGAGCTTGCACGTTTAGGACCAACGAAATCTTCTGGATCGAGCGTAATCTCTTCACGCATATCGAGACCCGCATCCAATACCACCATCGCAGTCATTACTTTACTAATACTGGCCATCGGACGGGCAATGTCGGCGTCTTTTTCATAAATAGACTCACCCGTTTCTGCATCAATGACGGCAACACTGCGCGAATCAGTGCTAATTGGAATCATATCACTGCTACCAAAAGCACCGCGATAAGTCGTGTTGAAAGTATTGTTGCTATTGTAACTGTTATTGCTGCTGCCAAAACTGTTGGTATTAGTGATATTAGTCGACCCGTAACCCGTATCGACTTTTTTGATAGCAGAGCCTTTAGACTTATACATGATGTTGCGTGCTTCAGATAAGCTATCGGCTCCACCTCGGCTTATACGAGCACTAGAGCCATTGTCAGCGCTACCATTAATAGTCAATGCCGCTTGTGCAACACCGCCCAAACTCAATGAAATCATAGCAGCGATTAATTGCTGTTTGGTTAATGGTAGTTGCTTCATTATGCCCCCTGCTGCCGCGATGCCATTAAAATTAGTAACTTTAATTAAAAGTCAGTAATTAGAAAATCAGTTACATACTAACTAATAGCAACAACGTACGTAGCGTTTATGGATGTGTTTGTAAGTACTCATATAGAGTTTTTGTATTTTTAGTGTATCATGGTTTGCATTTAAGTTTAATCTATCAAACTGATTTAATGGTTTATTTTGACCTAATTCAAGTTTTGCTACAACTACTTTATATTATAGAAACATTGCTTCACATTGCAGCAATATAATTTAACTTTGAATGCTGTAATCATTCGTATTTTGTTATATTAAACGGCGAAATTCATATAACATCTATATAACATAGTAACAGTATTTCACCTTCTCAGAAATAAAAAAATGACACCACGGTTTGGTTTTGCCGGTCATTTAGCATCAATAAAAACCTTCATTCTGACAAATAATAAAGAGTATCGTTATGATTAAAGTATTGGTAGTAGATGATCATGATTTGGTAAGAATGGGTATCAGCCGTATGTTATCAGACAGTGCCGACATCGAAGTGGTTGGCGAAGCGGATAGCGGTGATATGGCCATTAAACTGGCCAAACAACTACATCCTGATGTGATTTTACTGGATGTTAATATGCCCAATATTGGTGGACTTGAAGCAACCAAACGCTTAATTCAACTGAATATGGGTATTAAGATATTGGCCGTGAGTAGTATGTCAGCACAGCCTTATCCCTCCATGCTTATCAAAGCGGGTGTCAATGGCTATATTACTAAAGGCACACCTCTCGAGGAGATGATTCGAGCGGTCAAAAAAATCTATCAAGGCGGGCGCTACTTTAGCCAAGATGTCGCCGAGCAATTGGCTGATGTTTTATTATCAGATAATGCCAATTCACCTTTTGACTTATTGAGTGATCGTGAAAAACAGGTAGCAATGATGGTCGTCAACTGTCAAAGCCCGCAACAAATCGCCGATCAGCTGTTTGTCAGTGTCAAAACTATTAATACTTATCGCTACCGTATCTACGAAAAAGTCGGTGTAGATAGTGATGTCAAGTTGACTCATTTGGCAATTCGTCACGGCCTGATTCAACCATAAGTCATTTAAGCACTTAAGCATCTATCCTTTTATGACGGTCAATTTATGAAGTCTGCTACTGCTATCACTCACTATTTACATCGCGAAGACACCCTCCCTCTATCGCAACTGCGCAGACTAGGTCTCATCTATAGCAGTTATCGCTTTGTTCTTAGTTTGTTTTCTATGCTAACGGTATATATCACTGCTCGCACGGGTGGTAGCACATCCCTACCAAGCTTCCTGCAGCAGACCGCACTCAGCTTTTATGTCATTCTTAGCTTAATCTTGCTTGGCTTGTTTTATGTTGTGCATAAAAAAATGCAACGGCAGCTAGCGCTTGGACTGGCATTAGATGTCATTATATTAAGCTTATTATTGTATACCGCAGGTGCGCCTGACTTGCAGTTGACCATGCTTTATATGGTGGTCGTGGCAGCAAGCTTTATGCTACTGCAAGGCTCACAAGCATTAATCATTACCCTACTCGCTATTATTTTTGTCATTTATCAACAGTTTTTTTATGCCATTGCCAATAGTATGAATTTGGCCAATTTGGCTGATGCTTTACTCATGTCAGCGAGCTTTTTAGCGGTCGGTGGCTTGAGCTGGTCAATCTCGCACCGCTTAGTACAGCTTGAAAAAGTAGCCGCCAATCATGCCAAAGAAGTCGAAAGACTGAATGTCATCAATCAAGAAGTGGTCACGCAAATGATTAGCGGTGTCATTGTTATCGATACCCAGCATATCGTCTTGGCAAACCTTGCGGCTCACCAATTACTGAGCATTTCACATAATCCGCGAGAGTTGTTGCACAGCACCACCGTTGATAAACAAAATAGGCGAAATAACTCTCGTAACACCCTTCTATCTAACTTCCAGCAGCAGCTCAATGAGCAGCATTCGCAGCTGTTTGAGGCTTGTTTGTCGGTAGCAGCTGGGCAGTCGCGCAGCTTTACTTATGACTTGCCTGCGGTAGCAAACGCTTCCATATTTGGCAAGCTACGAGTACAAATCATCCCATTAAAAGATGGCAGTAAATTGATCCTGCTGGAAGACTTACGCCGTGAACAAGCCAGCGCCCAACAATTAAAACTGGCCTCTTTAGGACAATTAACAGCCAGTATCGCTCATGAAATAAGAAATCCACTAGCGGCTATCTCACAAGCCAGCCAGCTGCTGATGGAGGATAGCCTAGAAAGTACTACGCAAAACACAACAGATGACAGTATGGCAGCTAGTGCATTAAGCAGCGATACGACTGGTAATTACGAGCTTTATAAAATGATATTTTCACAGACGAAGCGGGTGAATCGTATCATCGAGGACATTCTAAAGCTGTCGCGACAACAAGCGGCAAAACAGCAGTCGGTTGCGTTAACCGAGTGGGTACCAACATTTTTAGAGAATTACTTTCAAGGACACGATATTTTTCTGCATATTAAGGCTCAACCCACCATCTCTTTCGATACCCATCAATTAGAGCAAATCTTAATTAACTTAATTAACAATGGCTTACGTCATAGTAGCTACGCTCACCCTCATGCCTTTGTGGAAATCGAAATTTATTGTGCAGATAACGATGTTATAATTGATATCTTAGATGGGGGTGCTGGTGTTAATATTGACGATATTCCGCATTTATTCAACCCGTTTTTTACCACAGATGAAGCAGGAACAGGCTTAGGATTGTATTTATCGCAAGCATTTTGTGAAGCTAATCAAGCCCGTTTACTTTGTATTCCTGAGCACGAAAAAACTTGCTTTCGTTTGATTGCTCCTGCGACCAACTCTGATACTACCTTTAAAAATACTGAAGACTCCCTTGATTAAAGTTTTTGTAAAGTAAGATGTTTGTCTTATGAAAAAGGTTGATCTCTTAAATATTTGCTATAAAAAGCTGTATACGATTGATTCCTCGGTATTCTGCAAAAGGGCTTTACCCTTGTTTCGTTTAAAACCTTAATACTTTATAGCTGTTGAACACGATGAGATGATGTATGACAAAAACCGCACTAGTCGTTGATGATGAAGTAGATCTGTGCCGATTAATGCAGATTACTTTGAATAAAATGGGTATCAAAAGTGATGTGGCATATACACTGGCACAAGCAAGATCATACTGGCAAGAAAATGAGTATGATTTTTGCTTGACTGACCTAAAGCTGCCTGACGGTTCAGGGCTGGAGCTGGTAAAAGAAGTTAGCAATAGCTCTAATACCCCGATAGCCGTTATTACCGCACACGGCAGTATGGACTTAGCTATTGAAGCATTAAAGATGGGCGCTTTTGATTTCGTTAACAAGCCACTTGAGCTGCCACGTTTACGTCAATTAGTCGAAAATGCCCTAAAGGTTATTCATCGAGATAGCGAAGCGCAAACCACACCTGAATCTACACCCGAACAAAAAATGTTAGACAGTAGACTCATCGGTGATTCTGCCGTGATGCATCCCCTCAAAAAAACTATTTTAAAATTGGCCCGCTCGCAAGCACCCGTGTTTTTGGCTGGGGCATCTGGTACGGGTAAAGAAGTAGTCGCCAGATTGATTCATGA